>CALVAL010000030.1 GCA_944325535.1 Candidatus Gastranaerophilales bacterium | reverse complement strand
TTCAAAGTTAATCGTGCTCACATTCATACCTCCAATTTGCCGCTCATAAGACGTGGTAAAAGCAAATCGCGTTGTTTAATAAGATTTTTATTTTTTTCTTTAAGAGCATTAATATTTTCAAATAACTTGTCAATTTGAGAAACATATGCATTAAGTTTCTCTGAAATATTTTCAGAAAGATTTTTAGAAACTGACACAAATTGACTATTTATATTATCTTCTATAGAACGATCTACATTTTTAAATATTTCATCTATTCTATTCTCAAATGACATAAATCCTGATTCTATTAAAGATAATTGTCTTGTTAAATCCTCATCAATATTAGAATCAACTATATCTAATTTTTTAGCTAAACCTAATAAATCATTCTTCAAATTCTCTATATCTGAAGAGACTTTATTTGTAGTCGCATCATTTAAATTAGAAATTAAAGCCTTCATTGCTACAAAATTATCTAAAATTTGAGCTAAAGTTGAAGATAATGATTTTGTTGTTTTATCAGTCAAATTTGTAATAGATTCATCCAACTTAACTATTTCACTTGATAAAGCAGAAGCTTTTTCTCCAATATCATTAGATATAGATTCAAGTTCTCCAACTTTTTCTACAGTTTTATTAGATTCAAATGTTATATTTTCAATAACTTTCTTCGATAATAAGCCTAAACTTTCTAACTCTTGCTGTAAACTTATAGTTTTAGAATCTAAATCTTTTAAAAGATCATTAACGCTAATAATTTCTTTAGAAGTGCTTCTTGCACTATCCACTACAGTCTCGACTACTTTATCTGACATATCTTGAACAGACGTAATAACAGATTTTATATTATTATCAGCCTCTTTTGATTGTACATCTAGCTTTTCTTTTATATTTTTCTCTTTATTATTAATATTTGATTCAAACTTATTTAAAGCAATATCAAAATTATCTTTTAAAGTTGTATATAACTCCCTATTTAAATTCTCATATTTAACAGAATTACTAGACAATTCCTGCGCAAGTTCTTCTATGTCTAGCTTTAATGAGCCAAAAACTTGAGAAATTGAAGCCTTGATCTCTTCTTTTGTCAAATTAGCATTTTCAATATTTTTTGCATAAATATTCTCTGAAACAGACTTAATTTCACTTAAAGAATCTGCATTTTCACAAGAAATTTCTTTTTTGAACTCTGTAATTCTTTCTTGTAAAGAAGTTTTTATTAAATTTAATTTTTGCTCGAAATCAGATTTTATTAGATCTGAAGACTGCTTAACTACATCTAAATCTTCAACTAACTTTGCATTACCCTCTGATATGGAATCTTTCAATTCTGAGAAACTATCTTTTAATTCTAATAGTTTATTATAAGAATATCTTAATTCCTCCTTAAGAGCTTCCTCACTTTTATTAATAACATTATTGATACCAGTTACCTTTAACTCAATATTAGAATCAATTTGCAACAAATTATTTTCAACTTGAGTCCTTATAACTTCAACAATATCTCTTACATTTTCAATATAATTAAGATTATTATCTTTAACTATCTCTATAATATCTGCAAGCTTTTGTTCATAACTAGCAGAATCAAAATCATTTTTTACACTCACATAAGATAAAACATCAACTATTGACGATGCTATACTATCAAGAGTATTTTTAATATTAGCCAAAGAAGATAATTGTGACTGCTTAAGGCCATCTTCTACAGCATCTAAACGACTTATCAGTAATTCATACTTACTAAATAACTCATTTGTGAACTTATCTGTCAAATCACTAGATAAAGTCTCAACTGCATTTCCAAGTTCCTGCTTAGAAGCATATAAATCAACTCTTAAGTCTTTTACTACATTAACAAAGTCTAATCCTAGCATAGAATCTACAGAAGCCTTTAATTCTGAAAACTCACGCTTAGAATTATTAGTCTCTATAACAGATGCATCTAATTTATAATCAATAACACCTGAAAGATTTTTTATTTCTGAAATTTGTTCAAATAATTGATTTGCTGAATTAGCTACATAAGTTTCTTGTTTATCCAAAGAATTTTTTAGACTATTTTCAAATACAGCTAATCGATCTGTAATATTTGCAAAAATTGCATTATTTGCAGAGACATTATTTTCATCCAATTGAGATAAAACATCTTTTAAATTTGTTACATCCTGCATTAAATCATTAAAATTCTTTAAACATAAATCAGAAATATCAGTCCTTACAACTGTTATTTGATTTTGCAATTTTTCAGTTTCTGTAGTTAAAGAATTTATAGTTTTTGCATTATTAACATCTATTAATTGAGATAATCTATCAGATGAAAGAGATATATAATCTTTTAATTTTACACCTAATTCTTCTATAGATGAAAGAACGGAATTTGGATCTAAATCCACTGCTAAAGATTTTATAGCAGAAGAAATTGCTTGCAATTCGGTATATAAATTTTCAACAGAACCATCTAACTTAACAGTACCATCTTTCAAATTATTCAAAATTTCTAAAACAGATTCTTTTAAATTATCAAGATCTTTACTATCAGTTGCTTGTTTTAATGAAATTTCAAGATTGGACAATTTATCCAATATAACTCTTGTTTGCTCATCATCTCTATCTGTTATTACAGACTTTAAACCAGCAATTATATTAACAGAAGCATCTATTTTTTCAGCTAAATTATCTATTTTATAAAATTTATCTGCTAAATTATTAATTGATTCATCGAATTTGTCATTTTGAATAACTAAATCACTAATCCATTTTTTTGTCGCAGATAAATCCTCTTGTGTAGCCAATAACTTTATTGAATTTTCTATTTGAATATTTTTCTTATCTAACATTTGAATAGCAGATAATATGGAATTTGCAGAAGCAACTACATCATTTATTTCAGCACCAAACTTGTTAATAGCTTCTGATTGATCTATGTTAGATAAAGTTTTTATCAATGTTTTAAAATTCTCGTTTAAACTTAAAACAATAGAATCAAAACCATTGTTCAAATGCTCTAAATCGTTTTTTAGTACTGATATATTCTTTATAATATCCTTCTTTTGAGAATCATCTGAACGCATAGCATCTAAACGAAGAGTTATTTCAGAAAGAGTCTCTTTTTGAGCAACAACTTCTCTAGAAAATACTGATAAATTTGTAGCAACAATATCAAATAATTCTTTTACTTCGCTAGACTTTAAAGAATCAGCACTATTTTTTAGTAAATTCGAAAATAGAGACTCTATAGCACCAAATTTAGAAATTAAAACGCTATGACGTTCATCTAAATTTTGTTTTAATTCAGACAAGAAAACTTTAATTAAATCAATATCTTCTTCTGTATTCAATTTCTCTAGCTTAGAATTTATTCCGGCAAGCAACTTATCTACATCAGAAGTATTCAAAATACCTTGAGCTCTAATTGAGTTCAATAAAGTCTTAATTGTATCAAAATTTTCTGTTATTGCTGAAAAATTATTTATCTCTGCCATATACCTACTCTATCCCAAATTCTACATTCATAACTTATTATATACTAATACAAAAATGGTGACAAATACCAATTTTTTTTTTAATATTTAAATATGAATTACATATTTTTTACATTAATAGCTATTTCTATTATTTTAGGGATATATAACAACACTTTAAGTAATGTTACAAATGCTATGCTAGAAGCTTGCAATACTGCAGTGAAAATAGCTTTTTCACTAATTGGTATCATGACTTTTTGGCTTGGAATTATGAGAATTGCTGAAAAATCAGGCCTCATTAACATAATTTCTAAAGTATTAAAACCTATCGCTGCTGTTCTTTTTAAGGACCTAAAAAATAATAGCCTAGCTATAGGGAATATAGCACTTAGTTTATCTGCAAATGCATTAGGTCTAACAAATGCCGCAACACCTATAGGCATTAAAGTAATGCAGGATTTACAACAAGAAAATCAAAAAAAAGATGAGGCTACTGATGCTATGTGCATGTTCCTAGGAATGAATACAGCAGGCTTTCAAATTATCCCTGCAACAGTTATTGCAATATTAGTTGGTGCAGGAGCTAAAAATCCTACAGAGATAATTATTCCAACTCTAATTGTAACAACAATATCTTTTGTATGCGCAATTATAACAGCTCTTATTTTAAAAAAAGTTTGGAGGAAACATGATTGAGAAAATTTCTATCTCTATTCTTCCAATTTTAATTCTTACAATTCTTTCATTCGGATTAGTAAAAAAAGTTTCTCTCTATGAAGAATTTATAGAAGGCGCAAAAGATGGCTTTAAAGTTTCTATTACAATTATTCCTTATTTAGTTGCAATTATAGTAGCAATATCAATGTTCCGAGCATCCGGGGCTATGGACATGCTTAAAATATTTACAAACAAACTTATCCCTGCAGATGTTTTACCAATTTTAATAACTAGACCTCTATCAGGCTCTGCAACTCTTGGTATTTTTTCAGATATAATAAACTTGCATGGTCCAGATTCATATATATCAAAACTTGCAGCCATTATGGTTGGCAGTTCAGAAACAACCTTCTATGTACTTACAGTCTACTTTGGTTCTATTGGAATAAAAAAATTCAGATATGCTATTTTAACAGGACTAATAGCAGATTTTATAAGCTTTGTATTAGCAATTTGGGTTGCTCACATTTTCTTTCTGCCCAACACATAGTCATCGTAGGAATTCTATGCTCTTCTTCTATTACATTTTTAACCAAAACAGCAAAATTTATATCTATAAAACTTAAAGCTTCTAATTTTTCCACTACAAAACTATCTGAGCCACAATTTGTACAGTAGTGAGATTGAGGTATTATCTTTCCGTTTTTAGAGATAGTTTTTAATTTCATGCCACAGCAAGCACACCTTGTTATATACCAATCGTTTTTTATCAACTTTCCACAATCTGGACAATATGCTTGCTCTACATTTGGCATGACATTATGATGAGAACATTTTTTATGAAACTTTAGCAATTCAGTTAAAAACATTATTATTACCTCTAAGCTTTAATTAATAAAAAAATTTAATTAGTCAAAATATTGTAAAGAATTGTTAAAAAAGATATATAATGTATCAATTATCGACCATGAAAATACTTTATATATATAAGGATATTAAATAAAACATACACATATATACTACACTTCACACATTTAAGGTTTTTAGAGTCGATAAGACTCTTTTTTTTGTTTGTATTCTATATAAATATTTATAGTTAAATCCTCTTTTTTATGTTTAATATCTCAAAATGTAACAAATCTAAAAAAAAATGTTACATTTTATCAAATTACAAATAAAAAAAAACTTTATTTACATATACGTGTTTTACAGGTAGGTGTGTTTGAAAGTACTTAATAATAACAATGAAATTTTATATCCACATAATGAAAACAAAAATGCTCCATCATTCAAAGCAGGTTTTACTGGTGCATTAAATGCGAGTGGCAACATAATGCAAGGAATTGAAAATGGGGGCTTTCTTGCATCATTTCTAATACAGGATTTTGCAGGGATGACAGTCCCTAGGACCGCCGCAGGATTCCTAAGAGACAAGGAACACACTGGCAAATATAATATGCAAGAAGGTTTTGAAGTGCTTGGAAGAGAAGGGCTTACAGGGCCTTGCATGATGGCTGTAGCTCCAATTTCATTATTAATTGCGGCAAAATTTGGTAAATCCACAAGCGTAAATACACAACTTATTAAAAGATTCGGAAATAGCTTAAAAGAAATTATTTCGAGCTCTAATTTTGATAGAAAATTACTAAGGAATCCAGAAAAATTCAAAGAAGAATTCTATAGAGCAAATATAGAAAAAATCCTAAAGGAGACACTAGGAGAAAATAATACCTCTAAAGAATCAATCGAGTATATAATTACTCAACTTAAGAACATGGAAAATATACCCGCTAATGCTAAATTGAAAAAATTTAGAGGTAAAAGCAAATATAAAAATGAATGTATGCAAAATATTGTTGAATATATTAACAATATTAAATACAAAACCAGTGATGACCTAAAAATGCTTAATAAGGTTAAATTTGGCAGCGAAAAATTAAAAGATCAAAAAGTATTTGATACAAAAAATACTATTGATGCAATGATAAAATACAGTGATGACGCAATTACTGCTAACAAACATCTAGACAAACTTGATGAATTAAAAGCCGAAAGCATTAAAAATAAATCATTAGGGAAACGACTTATAACAAATATTTCGACTATGGCTGCAACTTTAGGTGTATTGTCTGTATTACCTAAAATTTATGCAAGAAGTAATACAGCGCCAGGTGCAAGAAAAAAAGATGAAACTAGCCTTCAAGCTAATAATCAAAAAGAAATAAGTTTTAAAGGCAAAAGTAATAAAAGTCTAATAGAAAAACTAGGAGAACAAGTAGGAAAAATAAAGAGTGATTTCGTATCTTCAGAACTAGAATACAACGGACACAACTTCACGAATACTTTAATGGCAGGGCTATCAGTTTTTGGACTACTGACTCCAAGAGGAATGAGAGCTTATAGTAGAGCTCAAGTAGATGAAGATGGAAAAAAAGACTTAACAGAACTATGGGAAATTTTTCTAAGAGACTTAACATCTTCACTTGCTGTAGTTTTTGCTGTTCCAATGGGAACTAGAGCTTGTGTAACGGCTTATGAAAAAAACTCTGGTTTTGTTCTATTGAACAAAGATAGAACTAATACGAGCAAAATGAAAACAGTACTAGACTTGTTTAATCCATATAGCAAAGCTCATGTACTTACTAATTCTGAAATTAATTCTTTGTATGACAATATCAACACTAAAGAAAAAATGCTTAATTTCTGTAAATTTATAGACAAAAATGGCGGCGATTTAGAAAAAATAATATCAAAATCCGACTATATAAGCAGTGTATTTGATAAAAATTCACTTGATTTTAACTCCTTAAAAAAATTAAGTAGAGCGGATAAAAATAAAAAACTTATAAATTTCTTCGAAAAATTCAATAAAACAAATGCTGATGAACTTATTTGTAAATTAATGAAAGGTGGAATTGGTGGCAAAAATAATAAAATAGCTACTTTCGCTAGAGGTCTAAATTCTGTTCCTGGACTTATTACCACCGCATTTATATCACCATACTTACTTGGATGGTTTATACCTCGTCTAACATATGCTAATACTCGAAGAATCCATGAAAAACAAGATCAAGAAAAAGCTTTAAAAGAAGCTCAAAAAATAAAAACAAATGCCTAGAGGTATGATGCTAGAATAGATTTTACGTAATTTTGAGTTTCTTTGTAAGGAGGAACTCCATCATATTTATCAACAGCACCTGGACCAGCATTATATGCAGCTAGAGCTAAAATAATATTGCCATTATATCTATTTAACATGGATTTCAAATATTTTACTCCACCTTCTACATTTTGTTCAGGATCCATTGGATTAGTCACTCCTAAACCTTTTGCAGTAGCTGGCATTAGCTGCATTAAACCCATTGCACCTACCCTTGACTTGGCATTAGGATTAAACCCTGATTCTTGTTTAATAAGAGCATTAACTAATTTCTCATCAACACCATGCTTTTTAGCAACTCTAGATACTAAACTTTTAATTTGTTCTCTAGTAGATATTTTACTAACAGAGCTTTCTACCTCTTTACTATATAGATTAGCGTTCACTCGTGTAGTAGGATTAGTTAAAAGGTCTCCAAATTTTACTTTCGTACTATTTTTTAAGACACTATCAAAAGACTGAATTGAATTTGGTTGAATATTTTCTCCAATATTATCTTTTTTTTCTACAGGAGCCCACTGTGCATTAAGATTATTCACATAATTATTCATTTGTACTGCTCTTTGCATTGCAGCAGATTTTCCTGATGATGATAACAAATTTTGAATCATTGATGAGAACATAAAGTATTTTCCTTTCAATTCTTGTTTCGACCAAATTTTTTGTTTCATTAGAAATTGATTTAAAATATCCTCTATTTGGTTTAATTAAAAAAAAAAGTTAGTCAATATGGCATGCAAAATATAGATTTTTTTTTAATAATATGATATCATTTAGCTAAGTATGGGAGAGTGTTAGGTGAATACTAGTGAATTTTTAACAGAAAGAGCAGATTTAGAATCGGCCCAGGAAGTTTGTAAAACAATTGAAAATGAAGAAATCCGCAATAGATCAGTTGCAAATGTTTTTGCAGCCAATATAGCTTCTAGATTTTTTGACAAAGACCTTTACAATGTAGATACAGAATCCGGATTACATAATATTCCATTCGTTCTAAATAATATCGACATATCAGATATTTATATAAATAATTCCTACATAGATGTAAGACTAACTTTTGAAAATGATAATTTAGTGATACCATTATCTAATTTTAAAAGTGATTTACTACCGATAGCTTACATGTTCATAAAAATATCAACAGACCTAAATTCTTGCGAAGTGCTTGGCTTTGTACTACCAGAAGATATTGATAAGGAAAACATCTTTGAAAATAACATTGTCATAAATGAAAATATTTTAAAATCCTTTTATGATATAGAGCCGTATTTAGTTGAAAATTCTGATTACATAGAAATTTCTGATTCTGAAATATTTTCTTATCTTGATAGTAACTCAAATAATATTGAACTTTTAAAAAAATTATTAAAATCAAAAGATGCACGTAACAAACTAGCAAAAGCTGTAAAAGCTAAATCTATGTTCAATTTTATATCAATATCAAAAGATGAGATGTCGGATGCGAGCATTCAGTTTGATATGAATTCTAATCAAGACCTTGAAGATGATACATTGACCACTCTCGAAAATACTGATAGTGTTATGGATTTTGACTCAGACTTAAATTTGGATTCTGATTCTTCCGATATGGATTTTCTAGATGCTGAGCAAGATCAAATGGAATTAGAAGAATTTGAGGAAATGAGCATCGAACCGTCTCTTGATGATTCTATTTCTGAAATTGATGACAATAGTCTAATTTTAACAGAAACTGTAGAACCTTTAGAGTCAAAGGATGAGTTATCTACATCTGAATTAGACTATATGGACTCTGAAATATTAGAAGATAATGAAACTCCTGAAATTTTGATGGAAGAAGATAATTTCACCTCTAACATGGAAATTAATAATGATACAGAATCTCAAGAAAATTCATTATTTGATGAAAATTTGAATCTAGAAAATAGTATAGAGGAAGATTCAGCTATCGATAATTCTGAATTAAATAACATAACAACAGAACCAGAAATCCCTGATATCTTAGCTGAAAGCAATGATGATAATAAGAATGAAACAGAATCATTATCTTCTGAGTTTGAATTCAAAACTAATACTACTCCGAATGTTGAATTAGATACTGATGAGAGCAATGATACTTATGCAGAACTTCTAGAAGAAGATGAAAAAGAGAGTTCTATACAAAGTAATATAGAACAAAATAAGAATAGTACCATTGATGAAGAGCAGGCTCATAATAAAGAAGACCAACTAGATTCCTTATTTGAAACTAGTGAAATCAATAATGAAGAAATAAATAATGCTCCTGAAATGGAAATCGGTAGTGATAATGAAACTTTTATTAATAACAATAAAAAGAAAAACTCAAAAATAATCCCACTATTAGGAATAGTTACTCTTATTGGAGCATTAGGGTACTTAGGATATTCGAAATTTTTTGTTCCACAAGAATTAGAAGAAACTCCTCAGGAAAGCACTATAGCAAAAACTATTGAACCTCAGAAAAAAGTTGTAGAAGAAGCAATGCCAATTGAATCAATTGATGCCAAGGTCAATACAAATAAAGAAAATGAAGGCAATGCTATAGAAATTCCTGCTATTGAGCAGAATCTCGATGCATCTATTTTAGTATCAAACCTTAAAGTAGATTGGGAAGTACCATCAGGATATATCACTAATAATTCTGCAAAGAGATATTTAGTAAAATTAGGAAAGATTATTCAGTTGAATCTTAAAACAGAGCTTCTATTATTAAATAAACCTCCAATTACAAACAAAATCGCTGTAGAGATTAAGTTTAATAAAGATTCTAAAAAGTTTGAAGCGGTTGGTATTACTATATCTAGCGGAGAACAAAGCGTGGATGATTTAATATTAAGGACCGTAAGAAGCGCCTTAGCCCTAAATCTAAGTTTAAACTCTGATTCATTCAGTAAATTACAAGGTAATCCTATTTTAGTTATACATTTATAATTTAAAAGAGAGTCTTATGGAAAAAACAAACAAATATTACAAAATTATTGAAAATTTGGTAAAACAAAATAATAAATTTGAAGGATACGAATCTATACTAGATGATATTATTGATGATGTATACTCTCATTCTGAAGTTGTATTAAATTCAATCTCTAATGAAGATGTAATTAAAGCTTATTTGAATAAAGTTGTTTCTACATCAATAATAACAGTGCCTAAAAAGCTTAATTTTCATAAAGAATTATCACATGCAGTTATAAATAAAGATTTAAACTTCAATATTACAAGTAATCAAATTAAAAAAACTGATATAAATACAGCATTAGTAGATAAAATGATAAATGGTACAAAATCAGAAAATCATGAACCTGTACTTAAAGAAGAAGAAAGTATAAATGAATTTATCATAGATAAAGTTGTTAATGAAAATGAAATTAAATTAGAAGACAATTTAGTATCTAATGATGTGGCTGAAAATCTCCATATAAGTGAAGATGCTAATATTGAAGATTCTAGTAATATACTAGAAGATTTATCACTTGAAAGTGATACTAATAGTGATATTGAACTCGCGGACAATATAAAAGATGATATATCTTTAGAAAATAATACAGAAAACGATATTTTAACGATAGAAAATCAACCTATAGAAACTGAAACTGTAGAAGAATCTATCGAAATAGATGATAGTACAATAGAGCTAAATATAGAAACTCAAGATAATTCACAAGAAATTTCAAATACTATAGAAGAAAGTGTTCAAAATGAAGATACTTTATTAGAAGATAATATTATAGATTTATCAACTGCTAATAATGAAATCGAGCCACAAGAAAATGAACTAGAACAAGATTTACTAATTGAAAATGATCAAACTGAAATCATTGAAGATACAAACAGTATAGAGGGAAATATTGTTCAATCAGAAAATATAGAAAATATTTTACAAGCAGAAGACGATACTCAGGAAGCTTTGATAATAGAAGACACCAATAATTTTATAGATTCAACTTCTTTATTAGAAGAAGATACTTCTGAAGATAGTATTATCGACATAAATGAAGATAGCGAATTAATAAATGTCGAGCAAGACGATATTTCGAATGAAGATCTTTTATTGAATTTAGAAGATAATAATGAAGAATTGACTAATTCTATTGATATTTCTAGTAATATTGATACCTTAGATTCAGATATTTCAGAAATTAACATTGATATTACAGAAGAATTAAACTCAAATGAGGACGATAATAAAATAAGTAATGAGAATATAAAGGTGCCAGATTATTCTGTATTTAGTTATAAATCAGATAAAGAAGCAGAAATAATAGATGCAGAAGACATAAAAAAAGATATTATAGAAATTAATGATAAATTTCCACAACTAAAAATTATTGATGTATACAATTTAAAATACAAAGAAAATTACTCAATAAATGAAATAGCATCTAAATTAAGTATGGATGAAAATAAAGTTATAGATTCTTTAAATGAGATTCTTTCAGTAATATAAGGAATTGTTCTATGCTCTGTCCCAAATGTAAAAAAGAAATTGAAGATAATTCCTTGAAATGCGAGTATTGTAATACAAAGGTTGCATCAATTTGTAAAAATTGCGGGACACTCAATCCGATAAATGCTTTGGAATGCGTTAATTGTCATGAAATATTATTAAAAAAATGTCCAGAATGTAATGCTGTTAACCTTCCAAATAGTTCTATTTGTAGAAAATGCGGTTTTGAATTTAATAAAAAAAATAAAAAAATTAATTTTGAATATAATTCTGAAAAATTTTCTCAACAAAAAGCTAAAGTTAAACTATTAGAATCCATAAAAGACGGTAATAGTATTATAATAACGATTAGTGGGGAAAGTGGGATTGGCAAAAATTTAGTCCTTAGATATGCCATTAATGATTTAAAAAATGCAAAATTAATCTGGTTATTAGGTAATTGTACACAAATCTCACAGTTATCACCTTTTGGATATTTTCAAGATTTATTGCTTACATTTTTTAATGTTAATAATTTTTGTCCTGATACATTACAGCTAAAAAAGAATTCTATTAAATTTTTCAAACAGGATTTCCCAACACTTACTAACTCTGAAATCTTAGATTTATTAAATTTTTTATATCCTGAGAACTTAGATAAGTACGAGAATATCTATTTGAACAAAGCTAAAATGTTTCAAATAATGAAAAAAGTGATTTTAACTATTGTTGATAAAGTTAAATCAGTTTTCATAATTGATAATTTTGAAAATATTGATGGAATGTCTTTTGATTTCATTAAAGAAGAACTTTTGCAAGATGACTATATTCTTCAAAGATGTAAATTTATTATTATTACAGAAACAGAAAAACCTGGCATCGGTTTAATTACATCATCTAAACTCTCATCTGAAAATTATACTAATATTTCAATAGCCAGTTTCTCAAAAACTCAAGTAGAAGCACTCATAAGCCAGCATAATGAAATATCACCTACTGATGAATTCATTGATTTTGCAATGAAACTATCAGCAGGAAATCCTTCTATTGTAGAACAAGTAATATTTTTCTACAAAGACCTCAAACGGAACAATCTTAAATTAATACGATATAATCGTTTTGAAGATCTTTTAAGTGCTAGACTGGATCTTTTGAAACAAACTGACTTTAAAGCTTATCGAATGCTTATTGCAATGTCATTATTAGGATACAAGTTTTATCCTGCAATGCTTGAAAATTTTGATAATAGTTCTGTAAATGATTTTGAAAAAAATATTGAAAACCTTGTACAATGGGGATATATTAACCAAATTAATAATTTGTCATTTGAATTCAAAAGTAATTCTATCTGGAAAATTATAGTATCAATCGTAAAAAATGATGAAAATTTTTATGACATATTAAATTCTCTTTATGAGACTCTTTCAATATATAAACAGTCATCTGTTGCATTATTAGGCTATATTGTACAAAAATTAAATAATAATAATTTAGCTCTTGAGACTTGGACCTTACTTATGAAGCAAGCTTCTTATGTTGGCGATATTGGCTTGTACATAATTTCTCAAAAACAAGCTCTTAAGATGATTGAAAATAAAACCAGTCCACATTACCAAAAAATAAAAAAGAATATTTATACTCGAGTTGGAAAACTTCTTGAGCCGATTAATCATGAACAAGCTTTTGACTTATTACAAAAAGCTATAATGATGATAGAAGACAATGAAGATGCTGAACATATTGAATTGCTAGGATATTTAGCTTCTGCTTCTATGAAAAGTGGTAACTATTGGGGGGCGATTGAATGCGCAGATAATGTTTTAAATAAAATTCCTGATAATATGGAACTTGAAAAAACATTAATCAAGTCAAGAGAAGTTAGACCACTATTAAGGCTTGGTAACTACGGTCAATTAATAAACTTAGTTGATAATGAAATAATGCCTATATTGGAAAAAAATTTGACAAAAGGTAAAAACACTCCAATCATTACAGTTAAAGAACTATACCAAATTTGGCTTGAAGTATACTTTGATTTTGCAGAAGCTCTTACACTCCAGGGCAATAGCAGAATGTTTGAAATTATTCAATTAATTTTCGAAATTATCGAAAAAAATAAAATAACAACTCCTGAAATTCTTTGTAAAGCACATTTGTCACTTGCTCTTGCAAATACTATAAAAGGAGATTTAAAAACATCTGAAAAAATACTTGATGATATCTTAAAAGAATATTCATTAGACAATATGGATGCATTTATAATTTCTAGATGGAACTTTATAGATATTATTAACAAATTTAATAAAAAAGACTACAACAGTCTTTATAATGAACTGTTTAACGTAGTTGCTTTTGCAAATAATTCAAATGATAATTTTACCAAAAATATTTTAAAAACACTTTTAGCTAAAATGCTAAATGACAAAAATGAAACTAAAAAAGCACTTGAAATACTTGAAGAACAAGTAGCATACTTTGCAAAAGAAAAAGTCGCTACAGGTGTTTTGTTATCTTGGTACTTAATTGCAGAAATAAAACTAGTAACAAAAGGTACTCAATTTGCACTAGATATTGCAACAAAGGCTCTTGATATCGCACAAGGCCCAAATATAAACAATTATTACTTCATAGCTTTATTTAACAAGCTCATCGGAGAAATTTATATGGCAAAACAAGACTTTGATTCTGCTAAAGTTTATATCGAAAAATCTATATTTATTGCAAAACAATTCGGACTAGAATCTCTTCTTATAGAAGATTACATTCAATATGCTAAATTCTATCAAGAACTAGCTCTACCAAAATCTACCCTAAGAGCAACATATATAAAACAAGCTCTAAAAATGTTTCAACTTGCAAAAAATGTGGATATCGTCAAAGATCACATCCATTTACAAAAGAAAATTAAAGATGAGCTATCTATTTTAACATCTTTTTGCAGACTAAATGGAATAATCTTAAAAAAGGGCTCTAAGTAGTATAATCACCTGGGTTTCCAGAATAATCAACAATTGGTGTATTTTCATCATTAGCAACAGTAACAGGCTCATATGCTTGAGTTGATTGCTTATAAGCTAAGGCTCTTTTATTTAATTCATCAATTGCTAATGGACCAGTAAGCACTTCTATGACTTCTCCATCAACATCATAAATTTTCAATCTTGGAATTTCTACTCCAGATGGAGTCTTAAAACCCATTAAAGAAATTTTGCCATATTCACCAAAGCCATCTTTTATCTCATAATAAATTTCTTTTAAATTTTCATTATCAAGACAAGATAAAGCTACATTATTACAAGTCTCACGTTGTACCCAATCCTGAACAGTTTGAGTCTCTTCCATTAACTCTAAAAGTTGTTCCTTTGTGGCATTAATTCTTCTAAATAAAGGATCACCGCCCCTACCAATCGCGGTAGGTCCACTTTCTCTAGGTGCATGAATCCTATAGTTTGCTTCATCAATCACTTTTCTTTCTGATGCAGGCTTATTTTCAGATTGATTTACATTCTCATCTGAACTTTTTTCAACTTTAAATTCTTCTGACATTTTTGTACTCCTTACACAATCATTTACGGCATTACGCTGTAAAAACTTTAATATATTTAGTTAAAACTTTACAAATATTTACAAAAGAAGTATTATTTTAATATGTTACCAAAAGAATATAGACTTAAAAAAAGATCTGCTTTTAAAGCTACATATAAAATAAATAACTCCTTCCATTTTTGTGGAATAACGGTTTTTTGTGGAAAATTAAAAGAAAATAATACACCTACAAAAGTAGGTTTTGTTGTAAGTAAAAAAATACATAAAAGAGCTGTTAAAAGGAATCGAATAAAAAGGCTTATGCGAGAAAGCTACCGCATATTATTAAAAGAAAACAAAACTAACACTAAACACTTGTCTTTAATTTTTGTAGCCTCATCAAAACTTTTAAATAAAGACTTTAAATATGTAAAAAATTCAATTGAAAAATTGGTATCAAAAATATGTTAGATGGAATTATTACACCAGCATTAAGAGATATTGATTATCTAACGCCAGCAGCTCCTTATCCAGTAGTACCGTCAGGAATTACTGTACATCAAAGTACACTCTACAGGTATTCTATCCCTACTGATGAACAGCCTGTACTTTCAATTGTAGATAATATAACCGATTATAGTGGTAACTTTATAAAACCTGGTCATTATGAGCTAGCTCTTTCAGATGATAAAGAATTTCTTTATTTAATTGAATCAAAAGATCTAATAGCAGTAATCCCAGTATTTAAAATCGACGAAAATAAACAAGAATTAAAAAAATATTACAACAACACAAAAGAACTTAGTAAAGAAGATAAAAAAGAAAGAAAGAAGAAAGAAAAAAAAGATCGAATAAAAGCAATAATTGATACTAAATATGCTAAAACAGGAGCAACTCCACCTAAAGATTATGAACATATGGATGCAACAATAGAATATATAAAAGAGGGTGGCTATTACTTAATTATGTATGAAAAAGGATTTATTAGAGCTTGGGGAGCTATAAAAGCAAGAATAGATTAAAATACATCTTGTACAAAATAAGAAACTTTAATATAATCTTAGTATGAATAAAAGGGAGAAAGAATCTAGGGTAATTTATATAACACATCGGGTAGAATTATTATTTTGGCTCGTTGTATTATTATTTATCGTTGCAATTTTTACGATATCTTCTAATATACTAGAAAAAAGTCTTAATGACTATAACATCTTCATGCCTGATGTCGACGGCTTAATCGTGGGTTCTCCAGTAAGAATGATGGGAATTGAAGTCGGTCATATAACAAAAATTAAGCCTACAAATGAAGAAGTATTTGTAAAATTTATGTTAAATGATAAAAATATGATTTTACCACAAGGAACTGTTGCAACAGTAGAATTTAATGGTATGGCAGGTTCTAAGTCACTAGAACTATATTTACCGAATGATAAATCCAAGCTTGAAAATTCTCCTATACTATCTGTAGCATCACCTAAAAGACTACATGATGCTTTAGGACTTCTAAATGATATGTTCGACAAACTTAATTCAATAATATACACAACTTCTGCTTTTGGTAATAAAATTAAAACTATTCAGTTGCCAACTAATACAGCAGGAGATATTGATGAATTCATAGATTACACTAATGATATGGTAGATCAAGCTAATGAGAGAGCTGAAAAGCTGCAAAAGAAATTATATGAGGTATATAAAGATGACAATAAATAAAAACTTGAAAATAATATCTAATCCTATAGTAAACCAAAGTCTTTGTACAATGAGAGATAAAAACACAGACACACAAGGAGTACGCTTAGCAGCTCGTAAACTAACTAGAATTTTACTTTATGAGGCAACTAAGAACCTACCTCAAAAAGAAGTCGAAATAACAACGCCAATTACAACATTTCAAACACAAACTATCAATCCGGATATAACAATAATAATTTCACCAATATTAAGAGCGGGTCTTATTTTTACAGATGAAGCTGTGGACATATTACCACAAGCAACAATCAGACATATAGGTATGTACAGAGATGAAAAAACCCTAAAACCTGTTTGGTATTATAACAAAGTCCCTATGCCTGTTGACGCTCCTGAAAAATATTATGTTTATATCACAGATCCTATGCTTGCAACTGGAAATTCTTTACTAGAAGCAATTCAGCTTTATGTAGATAAAGGAATCCCAGAATCTAACATTTGCTGTGTTTGTATGATATCAGCACCTACAGGCATAGAAAATATTTTCAATAAATTTCCTAATGTAACAATAATAGTTGCTGCAGTAGACTCTCATTTAAATGAAAAAGGATATATTGTCCCTGGTATGGGAGATGCTGGAGACAGAATATTTAATACATTAGTTTAACTTCTAATTAAAATTGGAAAATACATTAAAATATTTTTATAATTATGTTTTATCATAATTATATGAGGAAAAAGAATAGCATAATAGAATTAACACTAAGAGAAAAAGAAGTATTAGAGCTAATTATGAAAGGCTACAGTAACCCACAAATTGCTTCTGAACTATTTGTATCAATTCACACTGTAAAAGCTCACCTTGAGAGTATTTATAACAAATTTAATGTTCATAGCAAAGTAGAAGCTACTGTATATGCAATTGTCAATAATATAGTCGACATTAATAGCATTGCATAGTGCTAAAATTTACCAGCAAATTTTAACATTTGAGGATTATAGCTTTTTAAATATTCAATAACTTCAAAAGGAGTATTTGCTATGTAGTATAATTCTCTAGTAGATTCTTTCGCAAAATTCTTATCAATTATAGTCTCAAAAAAAGCAATCAAATTACCATAAAAGCCATCAGTATTAAGCAAAATAATAGGCTTATTATTATATCCTAATTGTTTTTGTACAATCATTTCAGAAATTTCTTCCAAAGTACCAAAACCACCTGCTACAGCTATTACAGCATCAGAAATTTCATCCATTTTAGCTTTTCTTTCCCTCATACCTTTGGTCAAAAAGAATTCATCGCAATCATCTGGATTCGCCACACCCATATCTGATAATCTTTGTGGCATAACGCCTAAAATTTTACCACCATTATCTTTAACTGCTTTTGCACAAGCATACATCATACCAAGCCTACTTCCACCATAGACTATATTCATACCAGCTTGCCCCAACAATTTTCCTAAAGTTTTTGCGTCATTATAAAAAGTTACATTTAGATTATTTGATGAAGATGCAAAAACGCATACATTTTTAATCAAAACTACCTCCAATTAAATAATAATTAGAACAACAAAGCCCAGTACCATCCTTAGAACAATCTTGGTTTTGAATATTTACAGGCTGCTCTTTACAAAATGGCTCAAATTTATCTTTATATATATTAAAACCAAACACGTCCTTACCCCAAACGTTAGGTCCATTGACTCCATTTACATCATACATAAAAACTCCAAGAAGATTCTCTTGGGGAGTATCATATAAATTTACAGCCATTACAGAATCAAGCTTCGAGAGTTTATAGTTTTCAAATCTATATGAACGGCTTGGAAAAGTTCCATTCATATAAGTTATTTTATAAGGTTTTACATCAGATTTAATATCATCATTCAATACTGATAAAAAAGTTTTATTAAAATCAAAATCTTCAGCATTTTTTTGAGCATTTACAGTATAAAAAATATTCGCAAAATCAGATTGAACATTACGCCATTTTGAAGTGAATTTAATCTGGCGAGTATCATCTAAAGACATTGGTGCAACTAATAATGCTACAATCAAAAAAATAACGAACAATATTGATACTTCTATAATTGTAAAGCCCTTTTTCATATACTAATTAACCCCTTGCCATATCTAAATGTTTTTTCTCATTGATTAAAGAATCATAAATCCATTCAGGAACAAAATTTTTGCCCAAAATAATTTGTCCGTTCATAATATTTGGAGCATGAAAATCAGATCCACCCGTAACAATAAGCCCTAAATTCTCTGCCATTGAAGAAAAATACTCAACAATTGCTGGAGAATGTTTTCTATGATAAGCTTCAATACCTCTTAGACCGCAATTCATTAAATCTTTTATAAGTTTCTCTGCTATATCAATATCATAAGGATGTGCTATAACAGGAATCCCACCTGAATCATAAATTACCTCTACAGCATCAAAAGGTGTTACAGTTTTTCTTTCAACATATACAGAAGAAGAACGATGAATATATTTACTATAAGCTTCCATAATATTACTTGTTCCACCTGCATTAGTAATAGCTTTAGCTATATGTGGTCTACCAATACTCCCACCTTCTGCAACCATATTTTTTACATCTTCAAAAGCTATTTTTATTCCTTCTTTTTTAGCTAAAAGATGTAGAATCTCTTTTGTCTGCTTAACACGTGCATGTTGTTGCGTCTTTAATAAAGATTTAAAATCACTTTTTGTTACATCCGGAAAGTATCCTAAAATATGAACTTCATAATCTTTATATAAAGTATTCACCTCTATGCCAGGAATTATCTTAAAATCAACATCTTTAGTTTTTAAATAATCTTTAGCTACGTCATAAGATAAAACATTATCATGATCTGTAAGCGAAATCACCTGCAAACCAGCATCTAAAGCTAAATCTACAATTTTTTCAGGAGAAAAAACTCCATCAGAATAATAGGTATGAATATGAAAATCAGCTTTCATAACCTACCTCACATTCTAAGTAATAAGTTACTAATATAGGCAAAAAATCACCCCTTAGCATCATTTACCCCGCTTTCATTATTATCTACTACCAAATTAATTCTTTTTATAAGTGTTGCCGAATTATCATTAATTAAAACTTCAACACCATTTATTTGGGCAATTGATGACTCTGCAATTTCATATCTTTCAGGTAAACTCGTAGATAATCGTTTAAACGAAGTTGCAAACTCCATACCAATTACACTATCATTCGTACCACAAAATCCGACATCAGTAATATATGCCATTCCATTATAAATTTGTTCATCAGCTGTCTGAACATGAGTATGTGTTCCCCAAAAAGCTTTAACTATTGCTTTATCTTCATTATTAAATTTTTTAGCTAAGTATTTTGCAAAGCATATTTTTTCCGCAGTAGCTTCAGCATGAAAATCGATAAATACAGACTCAATACCTTCGTTAATTAAACTTTGAATCGTATCAGTAACAACAACCCAAGGAGAATCAATAGGAGGCATAAAAACTCTTCCTAACACATTAATAACTGCAAATTGATGCCCTGCAATTTCAAATACTTGAACCCCTTTTCCCCTAGTTCCGACAGGATAATTTATTGGTCTTAAAAGATTATTCGCATCATCAATATACTCAAATATATCTTTTTTATCCCAAATATGATTCCCAGAAGTAAAACAATCTATACCAGCAGCTGCTAAATCTTCATAATTCTTTTTAGTAAGCCCAAAACCATGAGAAGCATTTTCAATATTTGCAATAACAAAAGTCGGAATATTATTATCCTTATTTTGTGCAAGATAATTCTTAACAGCAACTCTCCCCTGTTTGCCTGTTATATCACCAAAAATCAAAAATTTTAAAATCTCAGTATTTCCGCTCATAAATTTTATTATTAAAGCGGATAAGCAAAACTTATCCGCTTATACCTTACTTAGCTATTTCTGTAGCTCTAAACTCTCTTACTACAGTTACTTTAATTTGTCCTGGATAATCCAATTCATCTTCAATTTTCTTTGCTATATCTCTAGCTAACTTTTGAGAAGCTAAATCATCAAACATTTCAGCTTGAACAATTACACGAACCTCTCTACCTGCTTGAACTGCGAAAGACTGTTTTATTCCTTCATAGCCATTTACTATTTCTTCAATTTTTTGTAAACGTTTGATATAAATTTCTAAAGTATCACGTCTTGCTCCAGGACGACCTGCTGAAATAGCATCTGCTAGTTTTACAAGTACAGCTTCTATAGTATTTGCAGTAACATCATCATGGTGGGCTTCTATAGCGTGGATTACCTCTGGTTTTTCTCCATAACGAGAAGCTAATTCAACACCTAACTGTATATGAGTACCTTCTTGAGTTTGATCAACAGCCTTTCCAATATCATGTAATAGCCCAGCACGTTTTGCCACATAAACATTTGCACCTAATTCTGCCGCTAACATTCCAGCAATATGACCTACTTCTAAAGAGTGTTTTAAAACATTTTGACCATAACTAGTTCTATAATATAGACGTCCTAAATTTTTAATAAGCTCTTTATTAAGCCCCATTATACCCATATCAAGAGCAGCATTTTCACCCTCTTTCATGATCTTTTTTTCAACTTCTTCTCTTGATTTTTCAACGGTCTCTTCTATTCTTACTGGGTGAATTCTACCGTCTTGAATAAGCTTTTCTAATGCTATTTTAGCAATTTCTCTTCTAACAGGATCAAATGCTGATAGAACAACGGCTTCTGGAGTATCATCTATTATTAAATCAACCCCTGTAAGAGTCTCTAGAGTTCTAATATTTCTACCTTCACGTCCTATAATTCGACCCTTCATTTCATCATTAGGTAATGAAACAACTGAAACAGTAGACTCAACAACCTGCTCCATCATACAACGCTGCATTGTTGTTGTTAAAATTTCTTTAGATTTTTCTAAAGCATCTTCCCTTATCTTTGCTTCATTTTCCCTTATCAATTGCATTTTTTCTTGAGCTAAATCATTTTTTAACTGTTCTAGAAGCATTTTTTTAGCTTCTTCTGTAGACATACCCGCTATTCTTTCTAGCTCAACAGTCTGCTTTTGTACAATTTCTGCTAAGAAATCTTCTTTCTCAATGAGCTGATCTTTCATTCTATCAAGCTCTAATTCTTTATCAGAAACTTCTTGCAATTTATCTTCTAAAAGATCTTCTCTTTTTGATAATTTATTTTCAATTGCAGCGAATTCTCTTCTTCTTTCTCTTTCATCAGCATTAAGCTGTTCTCTTTCATTATGCAAAGTCTCTTTTGCCTTTATTAAAGCCTCTTTTTGCATAATCTCTTCTTTTTCTTGCAAATCCTTTTTCGCTAGCTCAGTCTGAGCTATTAGGTTCTTATACTTAACTCCTTGCACAACAATTACTGCAATAAGTATAACCAACACAACAACTGCAACGGTCATTATCGGATCCATTTTGCACCTTTTCCTTTTCTATTTTTTTATATATACACGAGGTTCGGGCACATATAACCTACCCGACAACTATTATAAAACTCTAATAATCTTTTCTATCGCATATATTTTAAAAAATTTCTTATACTACTACTATGACATAATGATATCATATAATCACAATTTTGTATACAAAATATTACAAACAATTAATCACAAAATTACCTTTAAAAAATAGCAAATTTTATTTTTATAGGATTTATACTAGTATGATGCTAACTAAACCAATAAAGAATATACCAAAAACTTTAATCTATAATCCTCCTAATACTAATAAATATAATATATTTAGAACTAATAGCAGTAAAAAATTAGGGGAAATGATTGCTTATCCTACAAACAATAATGATATATATATAGAAAGACTAGTAATCTATAGAGAAAAACGTACAGGCTTAGGCAAAACTCTTTTAGATTTTGCACAAAATTTGAGTAAAAAATATGGTTTTAAAGGAAGAATGTCACTAGTTGCAGGAACTCTTCCAGAAGATCCGTTTAATCCTCCACATATTTTTTATAGAAAATATGGTTTTTCTACTAAAAATAAAAAAATGCTAAAATTTATAGATGAACACATAAATTCACAGAAACAACTGAATTATTTAACTACACACAATATCATGATGTACTATGATCCTGAAAACAAAAACTATTTGGAACCTAGTTTTTTTTCAAAAGATAAAAGAAAGATTCCTTTCATTTTAGAATTTATTAAAAAAGTGTGCGTTAAGAGAATGTTATAATAATTACAAAAAAACGAGAACCTAAACTCTATTAGATTCTCGATTTTTTTAAAATAGATGCTGGCAACGTGCTATCTTCCCAGGCGGTGGCCCGCCAAGTATTTTCACCTCTGTAGGTCT
>CALVAL010000029.1 GCA_944325535.1 Candidatus Gastranaerophilales bacterium | reverse complement strand
GATAAAATCAGGATTAACAATTTTGCATATAAATACAAATGTACTATCAGAACAATCCTTACAAATTTCTTTAAGACTATTCAAATCTAAAGATTTTATTACAGGAACTAACTGAGGTCTCATATGTTTAAGACTTTGATCATCTAAAATCGCATTAATAGTATCTTTTATACCATATGACTCTATAGCATCTTGAATCCCAATATTTTGAAGAGAGTTTTTTATTTCAATTGGACTAGCTTTAATATTATTTTTTAGTATAGGATTAGTAGTTGTAGATATACTTTCTTTATTTTTAGCAGATGGCTCTGCAGACGTTATATTAGCCTCATTAGAAGTTTTTTCTTTTATGTTATTTGCATAAGATCTTTTCTTTGATAAAGTCTCATCTTTATCAACATTTTTAGCGTTTCTACTTAAACTTTCTTTTGATTTTTTTTGTGCAATTATTTCTTCTTTCTTTTTCAATATCGCTTCTATTTCGCTTCTTTTTTCTGGGTGTTCTTGAAGATATCTTTCAATATTAGCTTTAGTTTGAGAAATTACATATTCATAATCACCAAACAGCTTTGCATCAGCTTCCCATTTTGCTAAAAATCTTGCTTTTTCTTCAGGTGTCATATTTACGTTATGATGGGCACCAGTACCAATACCTATCGCCGTGTTACTCAATACTTCTTCTGTAAGATATGGAACATCTAAATCTCCATTTTCTATAGCTTTTCTTGCCACAACATAATCATTTTGATATCTAGAAAGAGCTTGACCTGACATATAAGATGTCATTATAGCATTATAATTTTGAACTGATTGAGCATACAATTTTTCTCCAAAAGAATAAAAACTCTTTGCAATCCCTTTAAAGAACTCAAAATTAGCACTATCAGCAGTTTTAGTTCTTTCGGCATCACTTACTCTTGTAGACATAATAGTCATTGCACCATAATCGATATCATTTGATGATAACATAACTATAGATTGCAAAGCTGTTTCAGATGAGTGAGTTCTTATTACATTATTAAAACGACCTTTTTCTATAAATCGTTGTCGTGCTCTAAGATTTTTTTCTAATGCATCTTTCTGTTCTTCTGGAGTACTTTGCAAACGTTTTTGTAAATAGCTTTCAAACTCATTCTTTTTATTTGTTCTATATTCTTCTAAACGTGCCCTTTGTTCAGCTACTGATAAATCTTTAAAATCATCACCTAATTCTTTATTAACATCGCCTACTTCATCATAAAATTCTTTTGCATTAGTAATTGCACCAGCTTGTTTTGCTTCATAAACATTCTTTGCATCAGCGGTAATAACTTTTTCTTCACTTACATTTTCTGAAATACCATATTTCTTCTTTTGCTCAACAGATTCATCAATTGCAGAACTTACAATGTTCAATATTCCATATTGTTCTTCTTTAGACAATTGATCAAATTGAGCTTTTGTAAGCCCGGCAACCTCTCCGATATTTTTTAACAATCCCATATAATCTATACCATTAGCTTGGCATTTGTTTTCTATAGATTGTTTAAGCTGCCCAATATTATAACTTTCTTGTCCATTACTTATAGAAGTTTGATCCTGCTTATTAAAAGTATCAGAATTTCCTTCTTTAATTTCATAACTTATAATTGGGGTCTTGATATCATTCTTTTTTGCATCTGCAGCTTTTACTTGAGTATCGCCATTTATACCCAAAATATCATATGTAAAATTTTTTATTGCAGATAAAATACTCATAAATATTATTCCTCGATATATATATAAAGTATTTATCTTCTTAAAAATTGCCTTTTATTAAAAAATATTAAGCATTAGCTTCGTTTTTCTCATTTCTATTTTCAATAATTTGTTTAAAGCAAGTAGCTAAAGACAATTTATTTAAATCTTCAGATGAAATTTCGAAAATTTTAGAAGCTGTAACTGTCAATTGAGAGTTATTAATTCTTTGTAGTAATTGAATTCTATTATTTTTTTGTAACTCTACAAAAGTAAGAACTTTTTCTTTTAAAGGATTTGTTAACTTTGTAAAATTCTTACCTGCATCAACCATTGCACTTGTATATGATTGAGTAGTTGATTTTAAATATTCTTCAAATTTTGAGGTACTTCTATAAATTTCGCTTGTCGCATTTAATACAGGGGTTTTTTCTACTGTAAATTTTTGATTTTTATCTTCGCTGTTTGCTTGAATAGTATTTACTAAATTATAAAGGTTAGCTGTATCAGGTTGTGGAGTTGTATTTGTAATCTCACTTGTATAATTTACAGAATATGTATTGTTAGCAGCATCTGCAGTTCTTGATTCTGTTGAAGAAGCTGATACTTGAGGAGCTACGATTTCTTCGTTATTCATAACTCTTGTATAATTACCATCTGTAGCAGCATCTAAAGCTTTTACGATATCTTCTTGAGGCATTTGAAGAATTTCCGGATGTTTTTCTACAGTAGCTTTTACTTGGTTCATTCCATCTTTGTAGATTTCTGATCCGTGTTCATAGATGTCTTTGTTTATTTGTTTTAAAAATTCATTTTTCCAATTTTTATCTGTAATTACATTATTTTGAGTAAGAGCGATATTTTCACCTGCATATAATGATTTATATGCAGCTAATAATAATTTTTCTTGCTCATTTAATTCTTCGCCATTTTCTACTTTTTGTAATAATACTTTTACTTTTGTATTCAATTCTTTATGAGATTTTTCAATGCCTTCTTGGCTTTGTACTTCTCCTATTTCAACTTGAATAGCAGATAAATCTTCATCTGAAATTACTTTTCCTAATTCATCTGTAGATTTTAAAGCAGCTTTTTCTTCTACTGTCCAAGAATCAGCCCAAGCTGTAAGTGCTTTTTGGGTTCTAAAGCTTGCTTTTGTAGCAAAAACACCATCTAGCCTATTATCAGCTAATAAAGAATTAATTGCAGCTTTAAAAATTGCTTTATCTTCATCTGGTGTATTTATTAATAATTTTCCAAAATCTCTCATTTGAAGACGATATACACTTTTAATATCTTTTCCTTCTTTTTTAGCTTTTGCTAATAATTCTTGGAAATATCCATTAAAATATCTTTTTATATACTCAGTTTTTTTAGCATCATCTAATTTAGAAAAAGCACCTTTTTCTAATCCGAAAAATCTTTCTATACGAGCACTTATAGACTCACCATTCAACTTATTCTTATTTTCTTTTAATTCTTTAATACTGTAGCCAGTCATTAATGCTGTATTATATTTACGAGCTATTTCTACAGCTTTTTCTTTATCAAGTTTATTATCAGATGTTGCATGTTCAATTGCTAAATTTAGTGCATCAGCTAAGTTTTGTAATTCTCTTGCTGATAAATTTTCAACTTCACAATTGTTAAAAGCATTAGGATTTACACCTAATTGTTCACATAAATTTTTAACTGTTTTAATATTTTCAATTTTTTTAGAATTGAATTCTCCTGTTTTAGGATTAATAGATGATTCTATTAATTTCACATACTTTTCACAAGCTGTTTCATCTAATGTAGAATAATCACAGCCAAATAATTCTCTGAAATTAATGTGGTATTTAGCACATAATTTTACTAATTGATCTTTTTGAGGTGTTTTTGATGATTCTTTGTTTGCTTCTACACTATTGTTTATACTACTTCCTTGTCCTTGAGGCATGATAGAAGCATTAGTGCTTTGTGCTGTCACATCTTGTGAAGCTAATGCTTGGTAAGAATATTCAGTTGTAATTGCATTACTTACATTTACCATCTTAAATACCTCATATATATAAAATATATAAAAATAACCGAATTTCAGGTTTTCTTTTTTTTTGTTACAAAACTTAATATCGTTACGATTTGTAACAATATTATAAAATTCTCTAAAGTTTTCAAAAAAAATGCCGTTATAGAAAATGTAGGTAAACTAAATAAGGAGTTAAAAAATGTACGCAATGTGGCCAGGATGTTATAGTTTTAGAGATGAAATAAAACTCATTTTATTATGGTTCAAAGAGCAAACTGAAGCTTTAGTACTAAAAATTTATGAACTCGATAGACTTTTAAATGGTTAATTATTAAAAATATAATATCTCTCTTTCTCTCAAAATATATAAGCTTGTAATTTAATTTTACAAGCTTTATTTTTTGCTATTTATTTGTTAAAATCTTATTGAGGATTTGGGGAGGCGAGAGCCTTTATTTAAATGAAGAAATTATTATTTTTCATAATTACTGTTTTTTTATTTTTTATACAGACTCTTAGTATAAATGCAGAGCCTGCAAAGGTAATGTCATTGTCGTATGATGATTCAGCATCACTTGTCTTTATAAATACTATAAATTCACAAAATGAAAACAATGACAGTACTATTAAATATTCTAGACTTGATAACCCTAATAGAATTTATTTTGACCTTGAAAATTCTGTATTAATTGGAGATAAACAACAATTAAATTTTGAAAAATCTGATATAAAAGAAATAAAGCTCTCTCAGTTTACAACTAATCCGGATGTAGTCAGATGTGTTATTACTTTTGAAGAAGGCTTTGATAGTTCTAAAATAAAGATATTTTCTTTAGATGGCAACATTTTTGTAAAAAATACAGCACCTAAAATCAAAAATGATTATTTTAATCCTATATACAATGAAACACCTTACAATCTAGCTTATTCAAGCATTGTAGTTAACTCTCAAGTTATACAAAAAGTGCCTGTTATACAACAAAACACAGGTAATGTAAAAGTTTCAAATACAGTTATGGCTGACATAGAAAAAGCTTTTCAGAATTCTACACTGAATAATTCTAATGGAAAAACTTATGATTCTATAGTTTCAATTGATTTGTCATCTGACTTAAAATTAAGAACTAAATACTATATAAACGGATATTATGAGAAAAATTCCGGATTATTAGTAAGTGGAATTGGACAATTGACAGCAACAAAAACATTTTGTTTAAATTCACCCAAAAGAATAGTTTTAGATTTACCTAATACTTTTGTTGATAAAAAAATAAGGAATAAAGAAATCAAATTATGTCCTGATAACTCTTGTAAAGATACTGCAAAAATTGGACAATTTGAATACAACAAAGCAAGAATAGTTGTTACATCAGATAATGCAGAAAAGTATATACCAATTTATTCTGCAGATGCTCAGTCACTTTTATTTATTAATTCTGATAAATTAAACCATACTGACCTAGTAGGAGATGTCTCAAATATTAACAAAGTTTTTGTTAGAAAAATTGACTCAAAAACAAATGAATTGATTTTATCATTTACATCTCCTGTAGTTCATTCAATCATTAGAAATGATAATTTACTAAGTCTATTTATGTTTAATGTAAAAAGTTATAATGAACAAGATATAATTAAAACTCTTAATAATACATACTATAGACCATTTACACTGTCATTACTTCCTAAAATAGGAGTAAAAGCAACTATGCCGATTGAAAAAAATGACATAGTTAATATTGAACAAAGTGTCGATGGCAAGGCTATAAAAATCCTTATTACAAAAGGAACTTCTGAAAAAGCACCTGAAAAGCCAATCACAACAAAAAAAGAAACAACAAAAGGAAAAGTTGTTATTGACCCAGGACACGGTGGCAGTGATTACGGCGCTATAAGAGAAGGTATCAACGAAAAAGACATAACACTTGATGTCTCTCAAAGAGTAGCCTCTATTCTAAAATCAAAAGGTTACAAAGTTGCTTTAACAAGAGCTGATGATACATATGTTTCGCTACAAGATAGGGTTGATTTTGCAGAAAAAGAAACTCCAGAAATCTTTGTTAGTATTCACGTTAATTCAGCTGTCGCAACTGAACCAATGGGTATAGAGACGCACTATTACCATGATTATAGTAATAATTTAGCAAAAGTTATACATAACCATATGATGAAAGAAATCGACTCAAAAGATAGAGGATTGTTTAAGTCTAAGTTTTATGTTATAAATCATACGACAATGCCAGCTGTTCTTGTAGAAATGGGATTCTTATCAAATGAACAAGAACGAGCAGAATTGATTACAGAAAAAAGAAAACAAAAAACTGCAAAAGCAATAGCTGAGGGAATAATTGAATACTGTAAATCTAAATAATATAAATAGCAAACCTATAGGTTTTTTTGATTCTGGCGTAGGAGGGCTTTCTGTATATTCTAAGTTTAGAAAAAAAATGCCCAACGAAGATACTTATTATTTTGGGGACTTAATACATCTTCCATATGGAAACAAATCTAAAGATGAACTAATTAGTTATGCTCAAAATATATTGAATTTTTACAAATCTAAAGATGTAAAAGCTGTTATAATAGCCTGTAATACATCTTCTGCACAAGCTTATGAAGCAATAAAAAACGATTATAATTTTAAAATTTATCCTATCATTCAGTCTTGTGCCAATGTAATTTCTCAATTACCAATAAAGAAAATTGGAATTTTTGCAACACAAGCTACAGTAAATTCAAAAGTTTATACTAGTGAGCTAAAAAAACATAGACCAGATTTAGAAGTATTTGAAATTGCTTGTCCTGACTGGGTTGAAATAGTTGAAAGCGGGGACATTGGGAGTGAAAAATCTTTAAAAAACGTAAAAAAACACTTAGATGAAATGATGCCGTTTAATCCTGATAAAATAATCTTAGGCTGTACACATTACCCTTATCTATTAAATGACATAGAAAAACTAGCTCCTAAGAATTTATTTATTGATCCTGCTGATATTTTTGTAGAATATATAAGCCAAGATATGACAGAACAAAAAAATAACCAATCAAATAATGGTTTTGAAGAATTTTATGTTAGCGCTGAGCCAGAAAGCTTTGTAAACAATGCAAAACTTTTTTATAACGTAAAAAATTTACCTCAAGTTATCTAAGCTCTTGAAAAAACTTCTACATCAATATCATCAAAAGTATTATCAAACAAAATTGCAGAAGCAGCTACCATTGAAGCATTATCTGTACAATATTTCATTATAGGCGCATAGGCTTTGTACCCATCATTTTCAAGTGCAAAAATCTTTTTTCTAATTTCAGAATTTGCTGCAACTCCACCAGCCAAAACTACTTGAGAATAGCCATATTCTTCTAAAGCTTTTCGAACCTTCTTAACTAAAGTTGAAGATACGCATTCTTGAAAACTCGCACAAATATCATTTACTGGCATTTCTTTACCATCAAAACTCTTTACTAATCTTAGTACTGCGGTTTTTAGTCCACTAAAACTGAAATCAAAATCTCCAACTTTTGCCTCTGGCAATTTGAACGCAAAAGGATTTCCTTCTTGAGCAAGCTTATCTAATTTTGGACCACCCGGATAAGGTAAGCCTATAAGACGAGCGACTTTATCATAAGCTTCACCTACTGCATCATCTATAGTCTCTCCAATTATCTCCATATCAGAATAAGAAGCCACTTTTATTATTTGAGTATGACCGCCACTCACTAATAAAGCAATAAAAGGCGGCTCTAAATTAGTATCTATAAAATTAGCTGCAATATGCGCATTCAAATGATTTACTCCTATAAAAGGCTTATCATAAGCTAATGCTAAAGACTTTGTTGCATTTAATCCTACCAATAGACATCCGACTAACCCTGGACCAACAGTCCCTGCAAATGCAGAAATATCAGAACCATTTACTCCTGCTTGTTTAAAAGCTTCATCAATTACAACATTAATAGCTTCTAAATGTTCTCTTGCAGCTATTTCAGGTATCACTCCGCCATATTCTTCATGAATTTTTATTTGAGAAGCAACAACATTTGCTAATACTTCTCTTCCACCTTTTACAATTGCACAAGCTGTCTCATCACAACTTGATTCAATTGCCATAATCAAAGAATTTTTATCAATTGTAACGGGAATGTTACTGAATAATGTATTTTTAATCTTGTTCATAGTAGCATTATATTACGGTAAAATACTAAGTGCAATAAAGTAAGATGATTTTACAACTTTAAAATAGTGGTGGAAAAGATGAAATTTTTAGATAAAGCAAAAATAAGAATAATTTCAGGTCATGGCGGAAATGGCATGGTTGCTTGGCGTAGAGAAAAATATGTAGATAAAGGTGGCCCAGCCGGAGGAGATGGCGGACGTGGCGGAGATGTTTATTTTATTGCTGATGAAAATATGTCTACACTATTAGATTTCAAAATAAAATCTGTATATAAAGCTCAATCTGGTGAAAACGGTGGTATAAAAGGAATGCACGGAGCTTGCGCTAAAGATTTATTTATAAAAGTCCCAATGGGTACTATCGTTCGTGATACTAAAACTGGTAAAATTATTGCAGATTTTACTCAGCATGAGCAAAAAGTATTGATTGCAAAAGGTGGTCGAGGCGGCAGAGGGAATGCTCGTTTTGCAACCGCTCAAAAAAGAGCTCCACAATTCTGCGAGCCAGGAGAGCCTGGAATTGAAAGAATATTAGAATTGGAACTTAAATTAATAGCTGATATAGGTCTGCTAGGAATGCCAAATGCAGGAAAATCTACTTTTATAAGTGCGGTAAGCTCTGCTAAGCCTAAAATTGCTGATTATCCATTTACAACGCTTGTCCCTCATTTAGGTGTCGTAAAAAAAGATGATGGAGGCTCTTATGTTATTGCTGACATCCCTGGACTTATAGAAGGAGCTTCTGAGGGTATCGGACTTGGCTATGAATTTCTCCGACACGTTGAAAGATGTCGCTTCCTAGTTCACATTGTTGACATCACGTCTGAAGATCCTATAAAAAATTATAAAATTATTAACAAAGAACTTGAAAAACATTCTGAAAAATTAGCTAATCTATACCAAATTCTTGTTTTAAATAAAATTGATTCTATTTCAAAAGAAGATTTAGAAAATTATATGAACGAATTTAAGCAATATTCTAATGACATATTTGCAATTTCAGCTGTTACAAAAGAAGGTGTTAATAATTTATTACACTTTATATCAAGAAAAGTAGATGAAATCCCTAAACCGGAATCAGAAATTGAGATAGAAGAAGATTTAGGAGCATTTGATAACGATGATAGCTCTTTTGAAGTTACAAAAGTTGCTAAAGATGCGTACTTAATTTCTGGTGGTAAAATTAATCGTCTTGCAAAAGTAACAGATGCTAGAAATACAGAACAGGTCGTAAGACTCCAAAATATTCTCAAAAGTATGGGAGTATTTGAAGAATTACATAAATATGGTCTTAAAAATGGAGATACAGTAATTTTAGGACATCTAGAACTTGGCTATTATGATGACGAAATTTGGGGAGAGGGTAGCAAGGTCTAGTTTTAGAGGTAAAAATTTGAAGTCGGCAATTGAAGAAGCTTTAAAATGTGAACACGACGTCCCTATAGGATGCGTTATAAAAAAAGATGGAAAAATATTAGCCTCTACACATAACAAAAGGGAAAATGATTGTGATATAACTGCACATGCAGAAATTCTTGCGATAAAAGAGGTTCAAAAAATTCTTAATACATCAAGACTTAACGATTGTGAAATGTATGTAACACTTGAGCCGTGTCCTATGTGTAGTTGGGCAATAATTCAATCAGGAATTAAGATTCTATATTTTGGTTCTTATAACAGGCAATATGGTGGAATGGGCTCTGTTTTAAATTTACCTCAGCTTGCAAATTCTAAAATAAAAGTGTATGGTGGTATTGAAGAAGAAATTTGTAATAGAATATTGGAAGATTTTTTTAAGAACATAAGATGATAACAAAAGAACAACTGGATGAGCTAGTCATAAAATATGAAACCAAAGATTTTATAGCAAATGATCCTATTCAATTCCCTCATAAAGGTAAAAATAAACAAGAAATTGAATTATTAGGATTCATAGCCTCTCTATTTGCATATGGCAATAGAAAAATTTTTATAAAAAAACTTGACGAGCTTTTCAAAAAATCAGATAACGATATTCTCAATTATATTAAAAATGGAGACTTTTCTAATCTCAAAAATTTTGAGTACAGATTTTCTAAGGATTTTGATATTATTCAGATTTTTAAATGTTTAAATAAACTATATAACAACTCCGAAGGCTTAGAAGAATTATTTAGATATTCATACAATTCAAAAAAACTACTACAAGGTGTTGTTGATTATTTTTACTCAAATGTATCTGATAATGTAGGGCAAGGATTTTTTCATATGATACCAAACCCTCAAAATGGTGGAGCAATGAAACGTATGAATATGTTTTTACGTTGGATGGTAAGAAAATCTGATGTAGATTTAGGCATTTGGGAATTTATTAAACCATCTGAACTACTAATACCTTTAGATGTTCATGTAGCTAGAGTTTCGAGAAATATGGGACTTTTGAAGAGAAAAAGCAATGATTTTAAAGCCGTTATAGAACTTACAGAGCAATTAAAAAAGTTTTGTCCTAAAGATCCTATAAAATATGATTTTGCAATGTTTGCTTTTGGTGTAGAATTAAATAGTAATGAAATAGGAGTACGAGAATGAATAACTACGAAGAATTTAATTCAAAAAAATCACTAATCATCATCTTAGTAATTTGCGTATTATTTCTAGTTTTGATAATAAAGGCATATACATACTTACCAGATTCTTCAGAAAATTCCAGAATAGCTGCTCAAAATAATATAGAACAAACTGAATCTTCTTTCCAAAGCAGTGATGAAGATGCAGCTGAAAGTCAAGAAGAAAACGACAATAAGCAGGAAGAAAACTCAAAAAATTTAAAAATTTCACTCCCGGCTCCTGATAAGATTACAGAAATAGAAGATCAATCTGAAGCTACAAAAGTAGAAAATGAACTTTCATCAATAGAAACAGAACTTCCTAATACCGAAGAAAAACAACAAGAATTGTCTCCGGAAGAACAAGCTGAACAAATTCTTATACAAGGAGATAAATATAAAAAAGATAAACAATATGTAAAAGCTCTAGAGGAATATAACAAAATTTCCTCTATTACAAAAGATACTTATTATGTAGCAAAAAGCTATGAAGAAATAGCAACTATATATGCAATCGTAAAAAGATATGGAACAGCTCTTTCTTTTGCGCAAAAAGCTTATAATATGTCACCAACCTCATCAAGAGAAATGCTTCTTGCAAGACTTTATTACAAAACTGGTGATATTGATAAAGCAACTCAAAGAATAAATAACGTGCTAAGACGAGATTTTGCAGCTGATAGATAAATCGTAAGGGATAAATGATAAAGAGGTAACAATGGCATCAGAAATTTTAGATACATCAAGAATTAGAAAACTTTTATTTTTAGGTCCCAAAGGCTCTTATAGTGATTTTGCAAAAAATAAATTTATAAATTCTTTTGGGCTAAATTGTGTCAGTACTAATTTAAAATCTATATCAAGCGTTATAAAAGCGCTAAAAGATGAAAACTCTGAAGATATAGTTGCTGTAATACCTATAGAAAACTCTATAGAAGGAATTGTAAGAGAGACTTTGGATAATTTAGCATCACTAAAAAAAGAAGGTTATAAAATTATTGCAGAAACGACTATGAATGTTGAACACGCTTTAGTAGGGTTTGCAGAAAATAAATCAGAAATAAAAATAGTCCGCTCACACCCTCAAGCGCTGGCACAATGCAAAAAATATTTACAAGATAATTTTTCTGATTCACTAATAGAAGAAGCAACATTATCAACATCTGCAGCTATACGCTCTTTATCTGGTAATGAAAAGAATATTGCAGCAATTGGAAGTATTGATTGCGCAAAAATGTACAATGTTCCTGTAATAGAAAATTGTATTAATGATGAGACAAATAATCAGACAAGATTTATATTATTAGGTAAATTTTTAGCTCCAAATACAGGTAATGATAAGACTAGCATAACTTTTTCTACCGAAAATAAAGCTGGAGCTTTAAATAAAATATTAACAATATTAGAAGAACATCAAATAAATATGTCTTATATTGATTCAAGACCATCAAAAAAAGAATTAGGAGAATACGTATTCTATATTGATATTGAAGGACATATTACCGATGAAAAAGTAGAAAAAGCTTTTGAGCAAATAAAATCACTCGTAAAAATGTTTTATATTATAGGCTCATATCATTCTGTAGATTAAGTAATATTAAGTTCTTTGCTTGATTTTTGATTATTTTTATATTATATTTAGCCCTGTAGAGTGCTTACGCCAATATGACACTCACACAGGTCAAAGATTAAGTAGTATCTAGCTTAAAATTCAATGACCAAAACAAAAAAGGAAATAACAATTATGTCAATTAACTTAACAAAAGAACAAAAATCAGAAATAGCAGAAAAGTTCGGTGCTAATGCAAAAGATACTGGTTCTGCTGAAGTACAAATTGCAATGTTAACTAAAAAGATTTCTGAACTTACTGAACATATGAAATCTAATAAAAAAGACTTTGCTACAAAAAGAGGTCTTTTGATGATGGTAGGTAAAAGAAAAAGATTACTTTCATTCTTAAAAGATAGAAATCTTGAAGGTTACAGAAGCCTTATTAAAGAATTAGGAATAAGAGGTTAATCTTTTTATTCTAAAGAAGATAAAAATCCAGTCTAGAGACTGGATTTTTTTAATGCAAAAAAAAATCCATAATAAAATTATGGATAGGAAATTTTTGTAAGATGTAAGATGGGGTTATAAGTTAAGATTTTGATTTATTTATTACTTTATCAACTTCTGTTTTCGGATAATATTTCATAATTGTTGCATTATCAGTATTTTCATATATTTTCTGTAATGCTACTGCATTTTCATAGGATTTATCACTATTAAACTTACTTAGAATCTTATTAAATTCATTTATATTATTTGTTTGAGTCTTGGTATCATAATTTTCGGTTCCATCATCTTCTACTGTACTTTTTCTAGAACCGTCAAAAAGATTTAAAACAGAGCCAAAAATACTAGTTGCATTTGTACTGAGTACATATCCAACTGGGGAATGATTTGCAATACCAGCCATTTCATTTCTTAGAGCTGTATCCTTTGCTGTTAAATTTTTATTTTTGCTAATATCTAAAAAATAACCCATATTGCTTACTCTCTGTTATATCTTACATATGTATAAAGTAAATAAATTATTCTCAATTTCAAAATTATTATTTTTTTTAACAAATCTTAACAAAAAAGAAAATATAGGACTAAAAAACATTTCACCTTTAAATTGTAAATTTTTATTAAGCATTCCTAAAAATTCCTAAAGTTTTTCTAAATAATGCCGTAAATAGATTTATAGAAAAGATGTAAGGCAAAGGAGTTATAATGACAGAATTGTTCGCAACTGGCAAAAATGGAGAATTATGTAAAATTGATTTTAGTAAATTAAAAAGTGGAATTACAAAAGAAGAATTAGGGATTGAAAAAGGCAGCATTCTAGAAAGTATTTTTGATAGTATTAACAATAATAAAGAAGGAGATTCTGCAAATAAACTTGACAGAAACGAATTAAATGAATTTTTAAAACAAATATTAGATTTAGCTGGTAAAAACAAAAAATTATCAATGAGAGAAGCTAAACATTTTGAATTAGATGAAGATAACAAATTAGGCAAGAAAAATAAAGCTGAACTATTTAATTTTTTAAAAAAATTATCATCACTAACAGATGGTATAGAATCTATTAAAGAAAATAAAACAAACAATTCAGAAGTTATAACATATGAAACTGACGAAAATTGTACAAGCAAAACAGAAGAAATTTTTAAAGATGGATCAAAGATCTTTACTATAAAAAATCAAAATAAAACAGTTGTCTCCAAAGAAGATAAGAATGGAAATATAACACAAGAAGTTACAACAGAAGATGATAATGAATTTGTTGTTGACTATGAAAATAATGTTCCTATCAAAGGAGTTAAAACAACTGCTGAAGAAATTGAAACTTTTGACTATAAAAATAATTCGAAAACAGTTCTTAATAAAAATAATAATATTCTAGAAAAATATGTTCAAGAAAACGGAAAGTATCTTTTAAAACAAACTCAAAACTTAGATACTAACGAGACAACTATATATAATAATGGTAAAGAAATCAATACGAAATATGAAAATGAGGAAATTATTGAAACAACAACAAACAATGGAATAATTGAACGCAAAAAAATAACCAAAAAAAATAAAAATAACCAAACAGAAGTCTCAACTACAACTTATCAAGGCGAAAATACAACAACGGAAGTTGTAGTAGACGGAAATACAAGAACTCAAAAAAAAGTTATTGATAACAATGAATATAGTCTAGAATATGACGAAGAAGGCAATGCTTTAGGTATAATTGTACAAAATGGAGAAAGTATACAAGCTATAGCCAAAAAATTCGGTTGTTCTGTAAAAGAGTTAATTGAAGTCAATGGAAAAAAAGTAAAAGGAAAATATCCACATTCATATTTTCTAGTTGGAGATGAAATAAAAATCCCACCTATAAATGGAGAATTATTACAAGCTGACTCTCCTGCTTTACAAGGTCGATTGTCAAAAGAAGAAACAATTAGTCAATATGAACAGTTAATTGCAGAACAAAGAGAACGTCAAAGAGAACAACAAGAAAAATCAACAACTAGGGTCGACCAAGGTAATGCCGATTTAGAAACTCATTCTAATGGTAGAAATATAAAATGGAAAGAACAAAATTTTAATACCTTTGAAGATATTGCAGAACAATTATTTAAAAATGAAGGTATTACAAATCCTAAAAAAGAAGACATAAAAAAGAGAGCTGAAGAATTAAGAAAAACAAATCCAAATTTAAAAGACGGAAATTTAAAAGGCAATATTATAACAGCAAGAGTATCAGAAAAAACTTTTGAAAGAGTAACTAAAAGAGCTGCTGATAGAAAAATTAATGACAAAATTAAAAAAAATCAACAAGAAATTGCTAATTCTGAAAAATTAGCAAAAGAATTTTACCAAATTGCAGATGACAATTCTTCATTAGCAAGCATTAGAAAAATGCAAAAATTCTTAGACAGCAAAATAAATGACAAAAATATTCTACACTTTATAACTTCATATAATAACGAAAAAATAAGAAAAGGTGATAGTTCTATAATTGATACTATTACAAGTGAAATAATGCCTTCAGGAGACAGAAGCGAACAAATTAAAGTTTTAGAAACATTATTTTCTAAACTAGAATCCGCCGCAAAAAATGCTGGAGTTCCACAAGAGAATATCAAAAAGGCGAAGAAAGATTTTCAATCTGCTATAAACAAAGAATATAAAAGTTTTAGTGGAGCTTTTAGACGTACTAATCCACTAGAAATGGAAACCGCAATAAATTATTTATGTGGAGAAATTCTAACTAAGCAACGACATACAGAATCTAATCTTTCTGAAAAAGAAGCAATAGACCAATTCAGACTTTCTTATACAACTACACATGTACAAGCTAGTGAAGATTTCTATAAAGCAAGAGAGGAAGAAGGATTTTTTGCAGGCGTTGGCGATTCTGTATTAGGTCTATTTGGTTGTAATACTATTAAAGATTTAAGAAACAAATTAGGAGATAATGTTGAAAAAGTAGTAAGATTAAACAACGCGAAAAATGAACAAGAATTTAAAATTCTTTATAAAGAAGCTTTCGGAATCGAATTTGATAAAAAGAAAATAGATGCTTACAATGATGCAACAGTTCAGTATGAAACAGCAACTTTGCTCGACTATTCAATTAAGCTAATTAATGATGTAATAAAGCAAGCTCACAATTTAAATACAACCGAGCTAAAAAATCTTTTAAAAACAAAACTACAATGGAATGACAATATTATTAATAGCTTACTAGAAGGCGTTAATAATGATAGAGATGCTAAAGCTAAACTTTTAGAACAACTAGATGCATCTCTTAAACAAATGACAGCTCAATATAAAAAAACAACCCAAGGAAAATCTCTTGATATGTTATCAGAAGAAATTTCACAACTTAAACAAAGCGCCTTTGGAACAAACGACATAGCCAAAGAAGTTGAACAATTTAATAAAAATATGGTTATAACAGAAATGGCCACTGTTGGTACTGTTGAAGTAATTGGAACTATTGCATTACAATTTGTCCCTGGAGTAGGTCAAATTGCTGGAGTAGCATTAGCAGCTAAGTTTGCTAAAATAGCAACAAAAGCACCTAAAGTCATTCAAGCTGTAAACATGATGACAAATGCTGGTATCGCAACAGCTACTGTAGGTATGATTAACGGAGATGATCCAAAAGACATTATGAAAAGAACCTTAATGAATATGTCATTTGCAGGAGTCGGTTCCGGTTCAAGTATTTTAGCTCCAAAATTAGTAAAAGCCTTTGGTATTTCTAGTACTTTAGCTAAGGAAATTGCTGAAGAAATTATAAATGCAGCTGGCTCATATGGTATAGTAAAATATACTGGTGGTGAATATGGTAAAGAAGATGCATTTATTGATATGGCTGTTGGATTAATAATTGCTAGATGTTCACATCTTAAAGGTAATTCCCAAGCTGCAAGTAAAAATAATATTAATGGAGCTAGCACAAATACAAATACACCGACCCTTACAAAAGCTACCTCTCAAGGAACAGCACATCCAGCGGACGTAAAAGTGGGTAGCAAAAAAGTTAAAGCAATAGAAACAGAAGTTGATAATGTGATAGCTAATAAAAACACAACAGGAGAACAACTTGCGCAAACTAGAAGTGAGGTAGAAGCAATCTCCAATAGAGATGTTAGAAGAACAGAACAAGCTAAGATTGATGAACGTGCTAATGACTTATCAGTCAAAGAAAGAGCTGCTTTTGATAGTAATGTAAAAGCAAAATTAGAAAAAGAAGTTAAACATGTTTTTGAAAAACATAGTGAACTTGATGCAACTGATGTTAGAATTATAAATGAATATATAAAAGGTACTGATGATGTAAGTAGCTTAAATAAACTCGCTGATGAATTACGAAATAAAGAATTAACACATGGCGGTGCTACAAGAAATTATGAAATTTTATACAGTTCAATAAATAAAAGAATAAATACATTAACACCAAAACCTAAACTTTCTAATGAAAAAGTCAAAAACTATGTTTATTCAAAACTTAATTCTGATAAAGGATTAGTAAAAGAAGAAGTTGAACAAATTCTTGACTATATTAAAAATATATCAACAGAAGAAGAATTGAAAGAACTTACTACACTTATAAATAAGAAGAAAATGATAGGAGCGCACAAAAAACAATTACAAAATGCTCTTAATGAACAATCAAATAAAATAAACACACCTATAGATAATCAAAATACAAATACTTCAACAGAAGTAAATGAAGTTCCTCAAACTGTCAATACACATAACAGCACAGATGTTTCTAATACTTCAAATTTAAGAAATCCTAAAACTCATGATTTTTCAGAAACAGAAATTAAAACTTTTGAAAATATAAAAGCTAAAAATATAAAAGAACTCGAAGAACAATTAAAAACATATGGCTTTGAAAGAGAAATGCTAGGCTATAATGGCGTAATCCCTAGTAATGGGCAGATATTATTTTCATTTATAAATAAAGAAAATGGTGTAAGATACGTATTTTCACTTGAAAATAACAGTTTGTTACCATTTAGAATGATTTCAACAGACCCAAATATTCATACTAATTACAGTAGTGTTGAGTTTAGAAGAGATGAAAATGGTAATATCGTTGAAACTATACAAAAAGCATCTGATGGAACAAGTCAAAGTATCGTATCACAAAAAGATCCTGAAGTTGCTGTTGTAGAAGAACACATAAAATCAGATCCTGCTGTAAAAACAGAAAATGATTTAAACCAAGAAGGGTATAATACAACTAAGAATATAGAATCTATGACTCAAGATGAGCTATTTGAAGAATATAACAAATTAAAAATGGAAGTTACAAATTCATCATTGAATACAACTGATAAAGCTGGCAATATCAAAAAAATGAAAGAAATAGAAAAATTGCTAGAACAAAAAGGCTATTCTATAGAAGGAAATCAACTTGTAAAAAATAATGAACAAGTTATAAATTCTGAATCTGTTTCTTCTAATAATGTTGAGAGCCCAAAATCAAAATACAGTATAACAGAACTACGTCAAAAACTTGGAGAAGCAAAATTTAAAATTTACCAAAATACAGAAAAACTCATAGAAGAACTCAAAACTATATTTGACTACAATAAAATTAAAAACTCTATTCATGCAAACTTCCACGAATTCAAAGATATTATGGAAGAATTACTTAACAAACTAGAAATAGCTGCCCAAAAAGCTAAATTAAATATTAAAAAGAAACTCTTCGCAGAGACTGGAAGCAAATATTTTCAAAAAACTGATGTATCAGATTTTGTAAATACACCTGTTGGGAATGATCCACAAGCACTATATCAAAATCTACTTAATAAAGGGTTCCAAAGTACTTCTGCTACTGCATTCAATGGAAATCAAGCTTTCTTATCATTATATGATCCTCAGACAAAGGCTCTTTATACATATGTATTTGAAGGAAGTACTTGTAAACATAAAAGCAAATGCTTTGTAACTAAAAATGCAGATGGTAGCTATATAAGACATTCTGATTTAAGTGTTGACTATCAAAATGATGGCAGCGCTAAAATAAAAATTGCAGAAGACAACAAAGATGTTTACTCTAAAGAGATAAGACCGGAGAGTACTTCACAAACTAGAACTAAAGGCTCTAATAAATCTCGAAAAGCTGCTTATGCTAAATTTAACCCTAAAGCTAAATTAATAACATATAAAGATTATAGCGGAAGTAAAGTACTTGATAGAAATGCTCAATATTCTATAGATTATAATAAACCTCCTAAATTAACTTTTGTAGATGGTACAAGTATCGATTTAAATACTCCTGATATAAAAGATAAAATAAGAAATTTACAACCAGGAGAATATATAACAATTGGTCGAGAAGGTGATATCTTAATACCAAATGCAAGTGAACAAATTTCTCCACACCATATATTAATAGTAAAAACAAATTCTGGAGTCGCTATTAAAGATGTTTCTGATATTGGAGGAACTGTTGCACATACCTATGAATACGGATTTAAGCCACAAACCGAAGGAAAAACAGTTGTTGATAATCTAAAACCTGAAGAAGTTTTAGTAACCCAAGTAAATCATGGCTATAATATACATACCCAAAACAATACTATCCTAGCTTTTGATACAAGAGTAATGGGAGCTAAAATCTCCCAATCTCCAAATGGCTATGTAATTTATAATCCAGATTATAATGTAACATCAATTACAATCGATGCTATAGATCATGTAAGAAGACCTGGTGCCATTAGTATTTTTATAAAGGGTAACATATCAAAAAATGATATGGAAAACTTTATAAAATACTTAAAAGAAAATAATATAATTACTCAAGATAATATAAATGGTAAAACATTTGTAAATGGTGCAGAAATACAAAAAGAAGCTATAAAATACTTTAGCACATTTAACTAAATCCAATAAAAGTAATATAACTATTCAAACTATCAAGCTGATGTTTGAATAGTTATATTAGCATTTACTATTGGTATTTTATTTTGTTTATTATAAAATACCCTATGGGAGATTTAGTGTTATGTTAAATAAGGCTTGTGAGTATATTAAAAATATTATTGGCGATTTTGAGCCTGAAATCGGAATTATCTTAGGTTCTGGCCTTGGAGACTTAGCTGATGAGTATTGCGAAAAAGCAATTTCTTATTCAGAAATCCCAGGCTTTGAAGCTTCTACTGTTTCAGGACATAAAGGCAGATTAGTCTTTGCAAAAATTAACGATAAAAAAGTTGTTATGATGCAAGGAAGATTCCATTTCTATGAAGGACATTCTATCCAAAAAGTTGTGTTCCCTATAAAAGTTATGAAAAAATTAGGAGTAGAAACTCTTATTGTAACTAACGCTGCAGGTGGTGTGAATGCTAAATTCAAGCCTTCTGATTTAATGATAATAACTGACCACATTAACCATATGGGTGTAAATCCGCTAATTGGTCCAAATGATGATTCAATGGGTGAAAGATTCCCTGATATGAGTAATATTTATACAGCTGAATATGTAGAGCTTGCAAGAAAAATTGCTAAGAATTTAGGAATTGACCTCCAAGAAGGAGTATATATGGCATTCACTGGCCCATCTTATGAGACTCCTGCAGAGGTTAAAATGGCTCGTGTAATCGGTGCTGATGCCGTTGGTATGTCTACAGTACCAGAAGCAGTTGTTGCATCTTGGGCAAAAATGAAAGTTATTGGATTAAGCTGTATTTGTAATTCTGCCGCAGGCGTAAGTACAGTAGGGCTATCACATGAAGATGTAATCCACGCAGCTAATGTTGCAAAAGAAAAATTTAAGAGCTTAGTAAAAGAAATTATAAAAGAATTATGAGATTAGATAAATTTTTAAAAGTATCAAGACTAATAAAAAGAAGAACTGTTGCTAATACAGTATCTGAAATGGGAAGAGTATTAGTAAACGGAAATCCTGCAAAACCTGCTAAACAGCTAAAAGTTGGAGATATTATAGAAATTGAGTATTCTAATCGAGTAGAAAAAGTGGAAGTACTTGTTATTCCAACTGGTAATGTCAGTATCCAAGAAGCTTCCAGTTTGTATAAAGAAATAGAATAAGGTTTTATATTATGCACGAAATTTTTGTTACAATGAATAATTGGTTCCAAGCAATGGGAGTACAAGGACTTGCAATTAACTCTTGTGTAGAGAGTTTCTTTTTAGTTCCACCTCCTGATATTTTGCTTATTGCTATGGATTTAGCTAAACCTGAAAAAGCTTTATATTACGCAACTATATGTACAATAGCTTCAGCTGTAGGAGGAGCTATTGGTTATTTAATTGGAAAATTCGGAGGTCGTCCAGTATTCAATTTTCTATTCAAAAAAAATCACGATAAATTCGATGCAGTAGAAAAAATGTATAAAGAATACGGATCCTTTGCAGTATTTTTCTCTGCATTCACTCCAATTCCTTATAAAATTTTTACAATTGCTAGTGGAATTTTGGATATGAATTTTGTAAAATTCTTCCTAGCAAGCTTCGTCGGTCGTGGTGCTAGATTCTTTTTAGTAAGTATCGTATTAATGTTCTTCGGAGAAACTGTAAAAAAATACTTAGAGCTTGTAATACTTGCAGTTACAGTTCTAATCATTATATTTTGTGTTGTTATTTATAAAAAGCGCCATTCATTAATCAATACAGGAACTACAAAAGGAGTAGATAAAACTCTAAATGAGGGGATAAATAATGCCGATAATTAATGACCAATTTACAATTCATACACAAGGGAATAATGATATTATCGATATCACCAAACATGTACAAAATTGTGTTTACCAAAAAGAACTAAAAGATGCACTTGTATGTATTTCCGTCCAAGGCAGTACCTCAGCCGTTACAACAATAGAATTTGAAAAAGGCCTAGTACAAGACTTAAAAGAAGCTCTTGAAAGAATTGCTCCGACTGGAGTTGAATACCATCACGATGAAATCTGGCATGATGGTAACGGATATGCACATGTTAGAGCGGCACTTGTTGGGAATTCCGTAAATATTGCCCTAAAAGATGGACTTTTAAATCTTGGCACTTGGCAGCAAGTTGTACTGCTTGATTTTGACAATAAGCCTCGCTCAAGAAATATAACAGTGCAGATTGTTTATTAACCATTTTTTATGATAGTATAACGTTATGTTAAATTTATACATTTCATCGGCTAACAAAAAAGAAGGTAAGACATTCTTAACTGCAGGACTTGCAGGTACTATGCAGTCTTTAGGTTATTCCACCTGTGTTTATAAACCAATTCAAACCTCCGGAATTGAACATAATGGTTTTATGCAATCTCCTGATTTAACTTTTATAAAAACTATTGATCCATATATTGATACTCATTTTTCATATTTATTTAAATCAAATATGGAACCTTTGATTGCATCTGAAATTGAAAATGAAATTATAGATATTGATTTAATAAATAATGAATATGCAAGAATTTTAAGTATTTCTGATTGTACAATTTTAGATGGAGATAGTGGTCTTTTAAGTCCATTAGCTCCTAATGTTCAAACCATTGATTTGATTAAAAAGTTACAAATCCCACTACTATTTGTACTCACTCCAAGAGAAGACTCAATAAACGACACCCTGCTTTCTATTTATACTGCACAAGAAAAAGGTGTAGAAATTAGAGGTGTTGTAATCAATAACATACCTGAAGATTGTCCAAAACATCTTTTAAATGCTATTCCAAGAGTAATAGAAGAATATACAAATGTAAAAATTTTAGGTCTTATTCCACAGCTTAATAATAAATTTTCACCCGAAGATTTAATTACAACAACTCTCAATGGAGTAGACATTGAAAGTGTATTCAACGTCAAAATAGAAAAACTTGACTTAGGCTAGGGGTAAATAAAGGGGGTAAATAAAGGGTAAATAGGAATATGATGATAATTACTGCAGGCAGTTATAAGGGTAGAAAAATCATTGCTCCTGATGAAAAAATAACCAGACCAACTCTTTCAAAAGTTAGAATGGGAGTATTCAATACTCTATATTCTATTATTGGCGAATTTGAAGGGAAAAGCTTTCTTGATGTTTTTGCAGGCTCTGGAATTATGGGGCTAGAAGCTCTTTCAAGAGGTTTTTCATTGGTAAAAGGATATGAAAAAAATCCAAAAATATTAAAAATAAAAAAAAAAAATTATTCAAATCTAAATCTCAAACCAAATATTATACTAGGTGACAGTTTGAAATTATTAAAAAAAGAATCAGATTTTGATATTGTCTATATCGATCCGCCTTATAAAAGTGGAATTTACTTTGATGTACTTAATTTGATAAATAAAGGAATTATTATTTTAGAACATGACGAAATTTTAGACTTATCTAAATATAATTTAATTAAGCAAAAAAATTATGGCGGGAAATACGTTTCTTTTTTAGAAAAATAATCTTAAATCCAGTTGTAATAAAACTTGTATTTATACTATAATATTTTCAAGTATTGGAGAGATTATGGGTAAATATCATTTTATAGCAATTGGCGGAATTGGAATGAGCGGACTCGCAAAATATTTGCTTGAAGATGGGCATATAGTATCAGGCTCTGACATTTCTGATTCTAAATATGTAGAAAAACTAAGAAAATTAGGAGCTCAAATTTTTATAGGACATAAAAAAGAAAATGTTCCTAGCGATGCAATAATTATTAAAAGCACTGCAATCAGAGATAATAATCCGGAAGTTATAAGAGCAAAAGAACTAGGACTTAAAATTTACCACCGTTCAGATTTGTTAGCTGAAATCTCTACAAGTGCACAAAAAGAAGGCAAAACTTTTATAGGTTTTTCAGGAACACATGGAAAAACTACAACAAGTGGACTTGCATCTTTTGTTTTAGAAAAAGCTTCATTAGAACCTTCATTCGTTGATGGAGGAATAATCCCGGAATTAAATACAAATGCACAACATAAAAAAGGTGCTCATTTTATTGCAGAACTCGATGAAAGCGATGGTACTATTATAAAATATCACCCTGATATTTTGGTTATCAATAATTTAGAAGAAGACCACCTGGATTTTTATAAAAATGGAATGAAAGACTTAGTAAGTATTTTTAATAAAGCTATATCACAAGCAAAAAAAGTACTTGTTAACATCGATAATGAAGGTGTAAAATTACTAAGTGGAAATTTTATAACATATGGACTTAGTAAAGCTGATTATGTTGCAAAAAATATCTCGTTTGAAAAAACTGGAACAATATTTGACATTTTTTATAAAGAAAACTTGCTAATAACTCTAAAAATTCAACTTTCCGGTATTCATAATGTTTATAATACATTAGCAGTAATTGCAGCTTTAAATGAAGCTAATGTTGATTTAGAAAAAATTAAAAATTATTTCTATGAATTTACCGGTATGGGTAGAAGATTTGAGAAAGTATGCGAATTTTCAGGGATTCA
>CALVAL010000028.1 GCA_944325535.1 Candidatus Gastranaerophilales bacterium | reverse complement strand
TAGCTGGATCATATTCTTTATCGTTTACACCTAAAACAATTGTAATATCTTCATTTGTAGCAGGAGCTGAAATGATAACTTTCTTAGCACCAGCTGCAATGTGAGCTTTTGCTTTTTCAGCATCTGTGAAGAAACCTGTTGATTCAACAACAACTTCTACACCTAAATCTTTCCAAGGTAATTGTGCAGGATCTTTTTCTGCGAAGAATTTAATTTTCTTACCATTTACAATGATACCTTCTTCATAAGCTTCTACAGTACCATCAAATCTACCCATTACAGAGTCATATTTGAAAATTCTAGCTGCATCTTCTGGTTTTAGACCAGGGTCGTTGATTGCAACATAATCTATTTCATCAAAGATACCTTCTCTGATAGCTGCTCTTAAAGTGTTACGTCCGATTCTACCGAAGCCGTTAATAGCTACTTTTCTTTTACTCATAATTTTTACTCCTTCTTATTAGTAAAATATTTCTCTTAACATCTCAATACTAAATCAAACAAAATTTCTAATCAAGCAATTTTGATTCTTAAAATATTAATTTTTCATTAATATTTATAATATAAAAAGGTCTTGATAAAATTTATCAAGACCTTTTTTTAGAATAGTTATTAACTATTATTCTTTATTTGTTGGAATTCTCATTGCATAGAATGAACGAATTACGAAAATCAATGCTAATACTAAAATCACAATTCCTGCAACTTTTGCATGTTCTTTAAAGGTTGGATTTATTGCAATTTCCATTGCTAATAGACCAAACAGGGTTGTGAACTTAATAATCGGATTCATAGCAACTGATGATGTGTCCTTAAATGGATCACCGACTGTATCACCAACAACTGTTGCTGCATGTAATTCTGTTCCTTTTTCGTTCATATCAACTTCTACTATTTTCTTAGCATTATCCCAGCATCCGCCAGCGTTAGCCATAAATACAGCTTGGAAAAGACCAAATACAGCTATTGCTATTAAGTAGCTTACAAAGAATGATACTGGAGTTGAATCTTCTCCAACTGGTGCTGAAAGACAAGCTAGAGCTAAAGCAAATGCGAATAAAGCTATAAATATATTGTACATACCTTTTTGAGCGTATTGAGTACATATTTTTACAACTTCTTTAGAGTTTGACAGATTTGCAGACTTATCATCAGCTTCTCCTAATTTGATATTTTTTCTAATAAATTCAGTAGCAGAATAAGCACCTGTAGTAACAGCCTGCATAGAAGCGCCGCTGAACCAGTAAATAACTGCACCACCAGCGATAAAGCCTAGTAATGTGTATGGATTTAATAGATTTAATATCATTTCAGGCTGAATACCTAAAGTTTCCTTGATTACTAAAATTAAAGAAAATATCATTGTTGTAGCTCCTACTACAGCAGTACCTATAAGTACAGGCTTAGAAGTTGCCTTGAATGTATTTCCAGCACCATCATTTTCTTCTAAGTATTTCTTCGCATTTTCAAAATCAGGTGTGAAACCATAATATTTTTCAATGCCTTCAGCTGCATTTGGAATTTCTTCTATTAATGATAATTCATAAACTGATTGAGCATTATCTGTTACAGGTCCATAGCTATCAACCGCGATTGTAACAGGTCCCATTCCTAAGAAACCGAATGCTACAAGTCCAAATGCAAATACTGATGGATAAATCATAACATCATTTGGAATATTTAAAGACGCAAAATATGCAATTCCCATTAATAGAACTACAATAGCACCAATCCAAAATCCTGAGAAATTTCCAGATACAATACCTGATAGTATTGTTAAAGATGCACCACCTTCTTTTGAAGCTATTACAACTTCATGAGTATGTTTAGCTTTAGGACTTGTAAATATTTTAGTAGCTTCAGGTATTAATGCAGCACCTAAAGTTCCACAAGAAATAATAATTGATAGAACAAGCCATAAATTATCTTCGGCAATGCCACCTAGTAACCATTTGCTAACTCCAAATGTCATAATAATTGATAATATTGAAGTTATCCATACTAAATTAGTTAATGGAGCTTCAAAATCGAATTTTTTAGTTGTTGCTGCATAAATTTTTGTTATAGCACCATTGAACCAGTATGCAATAACTGATGTGATTATCATTAAGAATCTCATAGTGAAAATCCAAGCAAGTAATTGGACTTGATAGTCTTTAAATACTCCTAATAAAATGAAGCTTACAAGTGCAACACCTGTTACACCATAAGTTTCAAACCCATCAGCTGTTGGTCCGATTGAATCCCCAGCATTATCGCCTGTGCAATCTGCTATAACCCCAGGGTTTCTAGGATCATCTTCTTTTATGCCAAATTGAATTTTCATTAAGTCAGAGCCGATATCAGCAATTTTTGTGAAAATACCACCTGCAACACGTAGAGCTGACGCACCTAATGATTCTCCAATTGCGAATCCGATGAAGCAAGCTCCTGCTAGTTCTCCAGGAACAAATAATAAAATTACAAGCATCATTATAAGCTCAATTGATACAAGTAGAACTCCAATACTCATTCCTGCTTGTAAAGGAATGTTTAAGATATTAAGAGGTTTTCCCTTTAGTGCTGTGAAAGCAGTTCTGGAATTGGCAAGAGTATTCATTCTAATGCCAAACCAGGCAACTAAATATGAGCCTAAGATACCTAGTACTGACCAAGCTAAAATTGTCAATACAGATTTTAATTCCATTCCTTGTAAGTACCAGAAATAGAATGCAATACATAAGCCAATTAAAACTTCTAATGCAATTAGGAATTTTCCTTGTTGAACAAGATATGTTTTACAAGTTTCAAAAATAGTGTTACCAACAGCATTCATTGCTTCATGAACCTGTATTTTTTTTACATTTCTGAACATCCATAGCCCAAATATGACGCCTAAAACAGAAACACAAAGACCTATCATCAACAAAAGATAGCTCTGCGGACTTTCAGCTTTAATGTCAGGAACTACAAGAGATGCTTCACCTGCAAACGCAGGTGTTGATAAAATCATTGCAGATAAAAATGAGAACAATGATTTTAATCCCATTTGTTTTTTTAACATAACTCTCTCCTTCTTTGTTTATTCTAAATAAACACTTTTTCTTATAGAGATATTATATAAAATATGAATAAATAATACAATAGAAGCTGGGTGGTATTTAGTTATGTAAAAAAAAGAAGCCGCTTATAGCGACTTCTTTTTTATGGTGGGCATGAAGAGACTGTCTTGAGTCGCTCGCGATTAACGGCGTTACGGAACTGACCTCTGTCAGTCCTCCAGCCTCAGCTCGCTCCTCGCTCGAACTTTTACAAGGCTTTGCCTTGTAGGAGTTCTCGTCTCTATGTTCTACAAACAAAAAAGACAATAACCGAAGTTATTGCCTTTTTTAATGGTGGGCATGAAGAGACTCGAACTCCCACGCTTTCGCACTAGTTCCTAAGACTAGCGTGTCTACCATTCCACCACATGCCCAAATGTGATTTCTATAATCTTAATTTATCAAAACAAAACTATATTGTCAAATATCTTTTTTATATCAAACTTATAAAATATTAATTTTTGTAAATTTTTTACAGAAAATCCTAAAGTTTTTGCAAAAAAATCCGTATACATTACTAGAAACAATTATATAACGGAGGGATTATGGCAATTCAAGGTTCTTACAATTTAGACAACGCATTATATTCTCAAGCATATGCGTATAAATGTTGGTATAACTACAATTATGGTGGTAATACTTTAGGCATTTCAGCGGGTGATATTGGTAAAATTACTCAGACTTGGAATAGTGAACTTACAAACTGGCAAAATACTGCTATGGATGATGAGAATGCTTATGAAATTGAAGATGATGATTATTCAAGAGCATTAGATGACGGATACAAACAAGCACAAGATAAGACTGGTTATGATGGTGGTAAAAATGGCATGGGGGCAAGAAGTGGTATTGATGCTGGTGTAGCTATCACAGGTGCTGTTATTAGTGCTGGAGGAGGAAAGCTAGTACAAGCTGTTGCTCCTAAAGTTGTAACAGCAGTCGGAGAAAAGGCAGTATTAAATGCAGCAGAAAAAACAGGGGAAACAATAGCATACAATGCTGTCGGTGAAGCTTCTCAAAGTGCAGCAGTACAACAAGGGGCTGCAAAGTCCATCGGATGTATTGCAGGGTGCGTAATAGGTCTTGCTCAAGGAACTGCTTATCAGTTAAAAAAACCTAATAAAGATCAAAAAGAAGCTTGTGATGACTTGCAGGATGAGATGGTAAATTCTCAAGCTGCTTTAAATACTGCTCAAGGTGAAATGGAAACTGCTGCGGATGAGGTTACAACTCTATCAGATGAAGCTGCAGAATATAATGAGTCCGCAAATGAAACTATTGAAGAGACTAAATCTGAGTTTGATTTTTATAGAGCATCTTATGAAGCTTTAATGGCAAAAGTAGAAGCTGGAGAAACTCTTAGTGAGGATGAAAAATCGCTTTTAAAAGAGTTAGTTCCAATAATGCAAGAGCTCGGTGTTACAATTGAAGAAACATCAGGTGATACTACAGATACTGTTTCTGAAATTTATGATGAAATGGGCTCTTACCAAGAAGCTTACGATAATTCAGCTGAGACAATCGCAGAAGTTCAGGGTGTGACAGACTTTGCAGAAAGTTTTGATGAAGCTACAAGGACTAATTGTTATGTAGAGGCAGCCGCTCAAGGGCTTAATGCGGCTAGTAGTGGTACATCTGCAGCAAAAGCTTTCGCCCTTGCAAATTCTGGTAGTTGGGCTTTTGGTGCGACTGCTTGGGCATATGCTTTTGCAGGAATGGGGCTCGCTGGAGCTGGTTTGAGTGGCTGGGGTGCAAAAGAACAAATAAATTGGGCTGGTCAAGTTGGTAACGAAATAGAAATGCGAGAAAATACCCAAGATTTGAATGCAACTACTACGGATATTTACGATGAGTCAATAGATGGATATGAGGGATATATGTCTACTGTTGAAGATATGGAGTTACTAATTCCTGAAGATATGGAGGCTCCTGAAGAAGTTCCGGATATACCTGAAGGCGAGAACGATGCGACGCCAGTGGCAACAGGTTTTGGTCTAGGAGCTACAACAGCTGATAATAACTCTAGCGGAACAAATAATCCTACTAAAAAAGATGAGGATGAGAAAAAAGCTTAGATAACATCTATAAATTTATGTACTTGAGGAATAAGTCTTACTCTTTTGTATTTGATCAAGCAAGAGTCTAAGACTTTTTCCATAAAAGCGGAATCAACTGTAGAAATTTTACCCCTCATCATTGGCTGTAAAATAAGTTCTATATTATATTTTTTAGCAATATTACACATTCTTTCTATTTCAAATTCGGTAATATTTTCCTCAAAAACGGCTTTTGCAAAGAGTGCTTTTTTTGATGCTATTTCGAAAAATTTTTCATGTTCATTCCAGAGCTCTTTATTACCGCTACAGCTTGGAAGCTTTATATCTGCTGAAATATATGTAATATAATCGATTAATTCTTCTAATGTTTGATATAATGTTCCATTTGTTTCTAAATAAATTGGTAAATTGATTTTGGGAAATAGTTTTTCTAAAAAATCTTTTTCTAAAAGTGGCTCACCTCCAGTAAAAGAGACAGAATGGCAGTCTTTTGCTTTATTTATGATCTCAGCTAGTTCTTCTACACTGTACTCTTTTGAGTCAGCTATATTAAAGTCTGTATCACAGTATTTACAAGTTAGATTACATTTACAAAATCTTACAAAAAGTTGTTTGTATCCTACAAAAGGTCCTTCGCCCTGTATTGATTTAAAAATTTCTTTAATTTTTGTCATATGATTAGTTACTATATTTCTCTTACATTGTGATTAGAAATTTCTTGTAGCTTTTTATACAAGCTAATTTCTTCTGTACTCAAATCTTTAGGAATTTGAATTTCTATAGTTACTATCATATCACCAATTTTATTATTTTGCTCAATACCGCATCCGCTTAATCTGATTTTTTGTCCGCTTCTTGTTTTAGGTGCGATTTTTAAAGCTACATTACCCTTAATTGTTGGGATTTTTATTTCCGCTCCTAATACAGCTTCAAATGGTGTAACTGGAATTGTCTTAAGGATATTAAGACCTTCTGTTTTGTATCCTTTTGGTTCTTTTATGTGAATAGTTAGATACAAGTCCCCATTTTTTCCGCCATTAATTCCCTTTTCCCCTTCTTCCGCCAATCTTATTTTTGATTTATCCTTGATTCCAGCTGGGATTTTTACATTAAAACGTTTATATATAGAGGTTTCACCGCTACCATTGCAGTTTTCACATTTACCCCCATTTACAAATTTTCTACCATTGCATTTAGGACAAATTGTTGTCTGTAGCATGTTAATAACTTTTGATGTCCCGTTAATAGCTTCAAAAACTGAAATTTCAACATCAGAATAAATATCTTCTCCTTTTTTAGGAGTTCTGTTTTCATTTGTATGTGAAAACTTAAATAATTCTTCCCAGTTGAATGAAAAATTAGTTTTTTTATCATGGAAAGTTTTTTTATTATAATTTTTTTTATCAAAATTGTTTTTTTGATTAATATTGCTATCGGTACAAGTATTGCTAGTATTAGTTTTTTTAGAAGCGCCATTTTGTGCATAAGAATAAAATCTTCTAGCAGCATCATAATCAGCTTTTCTAGTTTTATTAGAAAGGACTTCGTAAGCTTCGTTGATTTCTTTGAATTTAGCAATTATGCTTGGACTATTTCCTGCAATATCTGGGTGGTATTTTCTTGCAAGAGCTCGATAAGCGCATTTGATTTCATCAATGGTGCTAAACTCCGTAATGTCTAAAATTTTATAATAATCTTTAGTCATACTTTAGGTTTAATTATTAAGTAAAAAAAGTCAACATATTCTTAGCTAGTATTTATTACCTATTGAAAAACTAATATGCAAATGCTATCATTTTTTCATGCAAAGATGTTTTTTTACGTTTTTATTAATATTATTTCTAGGGAGTAGAGTAATAGCAGGAGAGTTGGAACAGGCTCTTAATAGCGGGCAAAATACTTTTTTGTATTTATATACTCAAAGATGCGGTTATTGTACGAAGTTTGCACCTAGGTATAATAAACTCTCTAAAATGTATAATGGAAATTATAAGTTTATAAAGGTAGATGCAGATACACCATATGGAAATAGAATATTAAGATCTTATGGTGGATATTATGTTCCTTATGTAATACTTTTGAATTCAAAGAAAAATAAAGCTATTCAAATATCTCCTTCTTGTTTAGAGGATTTTGTTTGTATAGAAGGAAAAATGAAAGATTTTAGGTCTTAATAGCAGGTAGTAGAAAGGAATATCTAATATGAAAGGTATCGTTTTAGCAGGTGGAGCAGGGACTAGATTATATCCGGCATCTCAGCCAATTTCGAAAATTTTGCTGCCAATTTATGATAAGCCTATGATTTACTATCCTTTATCTACTCTAATGCTAGCAGGTATTCAGGATATTCTTATTATAACGAATGAAAATGACCATGATAATTTTATAAAGCTTTTAGGAGATGGTTCTCAATTTGGCTTAAGATTACAATATAAAATCCAATATGTGCAAAGAGGTATTGCAGATGCATTCTTAATCGCAGAAGATTTTATTGATGGTGATGAAGTGGCTTTAATTTTAGGTGATAACATATTTCACGGTCATGGATTTTCTACTTTAATGAAAAATGCATTAAAAAAACATTCAGGTGCTACTGTATTTGGTTATACTGTAAAAGATCCAGAAAGATTTGGAGTTGTAGAGTTTGATTCTAATAATAAAGCTATATCTTTGGAGGAAAAACCTGTAAATCCAAAATCTAATTATGCTGTAACAGGTTTATATTTTTATGACAATCGAGTTTGTGAATTTGCAAAGCAACTTAAGCCTTCTCAAAGAGGAGAGTTGGAAATAACCGATCTTAATAAAATATATTTAGAGCAAGGTGATTTAAACGTTGAAATTCTAGGTAGAGGTTTTGCTTGGTTAGATACAGGTACACATGATTCAATGCTGCAAGCTAGTGTATTTGTTCAGACGATGGAATTAAATAAGGGTGTGAAAATTTCTTGTCTGGAAGAGATTGCTTTTAACCAAGGGTTTATAACAAAAGATGAACTGTTAAGAAAAATTGAAAAATATGGCCAGAAAAATGACTATTATAACTATGTAAGAAACGTAATTGAACATCCTGATTTGGTTGCTTTAAATGTATAGAAAACACTCTTGAAAAAATATGGACATATGCTATAATATTTATATATAGTAGCGATGTAGTATTTTCAACTGAAACGAATCAATAAAAAAATAAATAATATCAAGGAAAATTTAAGATATTTACCCTAGAAGTGATAATACTCGTCGTTGCAGTGTTTGAAGTAATAAGCAGGATAGAATAGTGACAATATCATTCAGCGGCCTTGCATCAGGACTAGACACATCATCTTGGGTTGAATCGCTTGTAGCATTAAAGCAAGCGAAAGTTGAGACGCTTGAAGAAGAAAAAGAAACTGTTTTATTATCTCAAGAAACTTTAAACAATATTAAATCATTTTTCTCATCTTTTCGTTCAATGATAGAAAAGGTAACAGATGCGAAATTTGGTGTTGCTTCAATGGATTTGTTTGCTCAAAATTTAGCAAATTCTAGTGATTTAGAAATTTTAACAGCTAGTGCTACTCCAGAAGCAGAAGAAGCTACTTATAACGTATTAGTAGATAATCTTGCAACTAATACAGAAGTTGTTAGTGGCTCTAAGTTAGTTAATACAATTGTTCAAACAAATACTGCAACATTAGATTCTAAATTACTTGATTTGGGTGTTAAAACGGGTGATATAGGTGTAAATGTATCAGGAGTCTCTCATACTATCTCAATTACTGAAAATGATACAATATCAAGTTTTATAGAGAAACTTCAGAATATTGGTGTAGAAGCTTCTTACAATGAAAAAAGTGGTGTATTCAGTATAAATTTAGACGATGGTTGTATAGATGATACTCTAGCTGTTCAAGAGGATGGAAGTATTGGCACAGGTATTGTAGATGTTCTACATTTAAGTGAAGTTGGAGGTTATGAGAGTACTTTTTTGCAGACCTCGACTGTAGAAACTATCGTTAATGCTGCAACTGGTGCTACAAAAATTTCTGAATTGGGCAATATAAATTCTGGTGACATTATAGTAAAAGCAAATTCTACAGAATATAGGATTGCGATTGACCAAAATACTACCTTACAAGATTTATTAGATGAATTAAAAGCGATAAATGTAGAAGCTTCTTTGTCAAAAGAAGGAATTTTAACAATAAATGATGCAGAAATAAAAGATCCAAATGGTACTGGCATAATTGATGCTTTAGGCTTGGAGTTCGATATTAATTCAAGTACTCAAGTTGCTGGAGACTTATTTTATGAAACGATTGTTACTACTCTAACAAATGCTACATTAAGCACAAAGTTAGAGGATCTTGAATGTTGGCAAGCTGTATCTAGTTCTAATCCAATAATAATTGCACAAGATGCTAATGGCAATAAGACAACTATATCAGTAAATGCAACCATGACTATTGATGATCTTGTAGATTCTATTAATTCTGCAGGACTTACTGCTTCATTGTCTAATTCTGGAATTCTAAATGTTTCAGGAGGCAGTATTAGTGGAAACTTTGCAGAAGCTCTTGGGATTGATTCTGCAAGTAATACAGGGGTATCGGCGGAAGGTAATATTTTATATACTAAAGAAGTAACTTATGCTACTGGTTCGACTACTTTAAAAGATTTAGGGATTAATGTTACTACTCCTAATAGTAGTGGATATGTTTTAGCAGTATTTAACTCTTCTAACCAACTACTATCTGAAATTAATGTTAATGAAGATATGTCTATAGATGATATCTTCTCAGAATTATCAACTTTTGGAATTACTGGAAGCATAAGCAATGGTAGAATTACTCTAAATTCTCAAAATGGATCTTGGATACAAGGTAGTGTTGTAGAAGCTCTTGGGATTTCTACACTTACTGATATTGTTATAACTACAACAAATCAATCATCAACGGCTCCTGTAACTGCTACTATAACAAAAATGGTAGAAGCTACTACTACTTTTGATCAAGCGGGTCTGGATGTTGCAGGAAAAACTATGGAAATTAGGACAAAAACTAATGGAACATTGGTACAAACTTTTACTATGAGTAGTAACTCGCAAACATTTGGAGACCTATTTAAAATACTAAAAGATGATTATGGAATAAATGCAACTATTAATGATGGAATAATTACTCTAAATTCATCTGATTATTATGTTGCAGGAGAACTTGCGGATATCTTAGGAATTAGTACTACATCTTCATCGTCTGGGTCTACTACTGGTGCTAGCGTTACATCGACAGCGCCTCTTACTTATACAACCTCAACTGTTGCTGCTAGTGAATCTTTGATTAGTGATTTTTTAAACCTTGACTATGATACTAATAATAATGTAATAAGTGCTTTTAACAAAGACGGGTATTTAAGTGGTAAATATACTATTACAAATTCGACTACTTTTGGAGATTTAATATCTTTCTTATCATCTCAAGGTATTAGCGCTTCTATGAATGATGGACAATTAGTCTTTAATTCTAGCAATGGGAATTATATTATTGATGAGAGTGGTTCAACTCCATCTTCTATATTAACAAAACTAGGTATTTCAACTAAAACTATTGCGGATACAAGAACAACAGCTGGAATCACACAAACTTCATCAGATACTGTATACTATACGGTATCATCAGATATAACTTCTGATACTTATATAACTACTGCAATGTCTTTAACTAGTAGTAATAATCAACTAATTGTTCATGACTCTTCTCAAAATGCTATAGCAACAATTACCGTTGATAGTACTGATACTTTTGGTACTTTAGCTAATAAATTGTCTAGTAATGGTATTACTATGACTATTAATCCAGATGGCACTCTTTCTTTAACTTCTAGTAGTAAAAATTATGTCACAGGCTCTTTTGCTACTGCTGTTGGTTGGGATGTTAATACTACGACATTTCCTATTTCTACAACAGGTATTTCACACACTGGTGCTACTGTTTATTATACGATAACAACTGCGAGTTCTAATACATCAAGTAGTGCAATTACAGAGTTAGTTACTGTAACAGAAACTGCTACTATGAGTAGTACAATAAAAGATTTTGCTTTATCTGGATATAACTATTTGGCAATTATTCGAGACAGTGCTGGCAACAGTGTTACTAAGGTATTTACTGGAAACGAAACTTTTCAAGAAGTTGCAGACTATTTAGCTCCTTTTGGTATAACATTAACTATTTCTAACGGAAAGTTAAGTTTATATTCGACATCTAATAAAGCTTACTTATCTAATGGAGGTTTTTTAAAGAGTTTTGACATATCTACTCAGACTATCTTTCAATCTACAACGAGACCCGCAGGACAAATAGGAGCAGTTATATATACAAAAAGTGGTTCTGTAGCAAATGAGTATACAAAATTATCAGATCTGGCTAGTTATGCTATTCCATCAGGAGTTTATTTTGATTTTGCAATTAATGATACACATAAATCTATAGAAAATACCAATATGAGTATATATGATGTATTATTATTAATGAAATCTTCTGGAATATATGCAGAAATGAATTCCTCTGGACAAATAACTATAAGTCCTTCCAAGCATTATAATGGTAGCGTAACAGCTTTTACAACTTCTTATATTTCAGAATCAAGTTCTAAGTTATGGGAAGCTTTGGGATTAGATACCTCAAAAGCTACAACTGAACTATCTAGCTATGTAGTTAATACAACATCAGCAACGCCTTTTACGCGACAAGTTGAAAAGGAACAAAATATAACAGATTCAAGTAAATTGGAGAATATTGGATTACCAATAGGAACTCTTAGTTTTCTTGTAAATCATGAGAGAGTTAATAAAAATGTAAATTTTACAGTATCATCAACTTCTACAGTTGCTGATTTTATAAGCTTTTTAGATGGCTATGGTATCAGTGCAAATGTAGCTAATGGAAAATTAACAATTAATGGCGGGGGTACTAGTTACATAAAAACAATGAATTCAACTTTAAAGAGTGTATTTAAATTGGGGAATACTTTCTACTCAACATCAACATCTACTATCAAAGAAGATACAACTCTCGCTTCTTTAGGTATAGGGAGTTCTCAAGTAGAGATTTCTTTTTATAGATATGGAAGTAATCAGCTTAGTTACTTTAATCCTAGTGGTAAGACTGTTGGTGATTTTATAACACATCTTCAAGGTTTGGGAATGAGCGCAAGTTTAACTAATGGAAAAATTTCTATCAAGTATGAGGATGGTTCTCAGCCTATATTATTATCAATGACTTCATCTTTTGCAAGTAAATTAGGAATAAATACTGGTGAAGGCTATACATATGAAATAAATCCAGAGTCTTATGAATATTCAAATACGGACTCAAATACTCTAGGTTCAACAGAGGTAAAACAATTAACTGGTTCTACTAAATGGAATGAGCTAGGACTTAGCACTGGAACGATAAATGTTTTTGATACCGCTGATGGTTCTAAATTCTTTACAGCTACTTCCTCTACAACTATAGATGATTTTATCAGTTGGATAAATAATAATGTTTTTGGAATTACAGCATCTGTTTCTAATGGCAAATTAACAATTAATGGTTCAAGCAGTAATTATATTACTTGGATGGATGATGATTTCAAGAATGTATTTAAACTTGAATATGGGGAAGGTAATTCATATGAATCATCAGGTTCTCTTGTATTAGGAAATACAGATTCTAATGTTTTTGAAAATAATCATACGCTCACTGCAAATACTGATACAACACTTGGTGCTCTTGGCTTAGGCTCTGATGCGACTATTAGTGTTCATACATCTTCTGGTATTACGAGTATCACTGTTAATCAAAATACTACATTAGGAGAGTTAAAAAACTTATTGCCTAATGGTATAGAACTATCTATTTCAAATGGAATGGTTACTCTTGATGGCAATTCTTCGTCTTGGATTGAATCTATGAGTAGTAATTTACAAAGTATTCTAAAACTTCCTGGAGTAGGTAATGGGTATACATATAATACAAATAGTGATACAAAATATGAAAATACACAATCTTCGCAATTCGATTTCATAAAGACTGATTTTATAACTCTAGATACAGTTATCAACAAAATTGATGGATACAATCAGGGAAATGGAAAGATTGCTGTTCATAAATCTGACGGTTCTATTGTTACTATTCATATAAGTGCAACAGGAACAATTAGAGACTTTTTAAATTTATTATCTAATTACGGACTTAGTGGTGAGATAGATTCTCAAGGTCAATTAACTATCACTGGGAACGGAGATGTTTATCTAGAATCTGTATCTGGAGGGTCAAATATTATAGAGGCTTTACATTTAGGTAATGTTACAAAAGATACAAAAACTACAAACATTAATACTACTACTGCAACTCTTTCTAAAACAGAACGTGTTATTGCTACATCAGATACTAAACTAGAAAATTTAGAGTATGCAGATGGCACTAAGCTATCTTTTGATGCTGTAGGAAATGTTTCTTTGATATTAGAAACATTAGATAAAAATGGGCTTAGAAAAAATGTAACAGTTAATTTTTCAAAAACTCAAACTCTTGGTTCCGTACTTTCAGCATTACAATCAAATGGTATAAATGCTTATGTAGATGGAAGTGGTCGGTTTAATATAAGCTCAAATGTTTTATCAGATTTTGATGTTGCAGGGACATTAGGTAATTTCTTAATGGGAGCATATGAAAAGACGTATGATACCTCAAGCAGTATTAAAGAAATTAATGTTACTACTCAAAATGTTTCTGCAACAAGAGATACTTTCTTATCAGCGCTAGGGGTTACTGCTGGTGAATATTATATTTATAATAATGGTGTTAGATATACAGCTTTAATATCTGGTGATGAAACATTGGGCTCTTTTATGGATACGCTTAATTCTTTTGGAATTCAAACCGCTTTAATAAATGAAGGTGGGCGTTCGAAACTTGTACTTCTAGGTTCTGGGGATTCTTATGTCGCAAAATCTAATAGTGTTAATAATGCTTCAAATATTGTTGAAAAGTTGTTTAATGCAACAGTCCCTGAGTTGAGTTATAATTATACTGGCTCTGAAAATCTTTATACTACAATAACAACAGTGGCTACTGCTACAGAAGATACTTTATTGAGTGATTTTGATACTCCTTGGGGTGGGGCAACATTAACTGCTGCTGGCGATCTTGTTTTTAGCGTAAATGGGGAAGAAAAAAGAGTCTCAATATCTGATTCTGATACTTTCGGTTCTTTGGTAGAAAAACTTCAAGCTGCAGGGGTAGAAGCATCTTTTATTAATGGCAAATTATATATTAGTGAATTGCATGATTTTTCGATAAATACGTCTAAAACAACATCTTCTATAATTAATCCAAATTCAAATATTTATTTAGAGCAGAAAGCCCAAATAGATGGGTTTATGGAAAGTTCTCAAAAAGTAGAAGAGACAAAAACTATTATAGAAGAGAAAACTTTATCAGTAGCAAATTATGCTGATTTAAATACAAAAATGGGCTTGTTAAATATTTCTGACGGTTCATTGACCGTTTATAAAGATGGCGAAAAAGCTACTATCCAAGTAAAATCTAATGAAACTTTTAAAGATTTACAAAGTAGATTATCTAGCGCTTTTTCAGATTTGGATTTGAAATTTGAGGATGGATATCTAACTATTTATTCAAAAGTTGATGGTGTACAAGTAGAAGTTGGATCTACAACAGATACAAGTAATTTCCTTGCAATAACCGGTATTTCTAAAAATGAAGCAGGTGAAGTAAAAAGTGCAAGAGAGTTATATTGCGTAAATAATGATTCTGTATTAACTCAGTCTGGTTTATTCAGAAATGGTGATGTTACTGAAGGTACATTTATAATAGGTAATGCTACATTCACTATTACGGATAAAACAACATTAGCAAATTTGATATCTCAAATAAATTCTAGTGATGAAGCAAATGCTACTGCATATTGGGATAGTATAGATGGAAAATTTGTTATAAAATCTCGTACAACAGGTGCCGCATATGTAAATATAGAAGCAGGTACAAGTAATTTTACAGATATTATGGGGTATACAACATCAACTTGGAAAGCTGACGGTAATGTTGATGTAACAAAGATGAATATCAATACACAAAATGTTGGTGAAAATGCAAGATTGTCAATTAATGGCACTTATTATACATCAACATCTAATACTATAACAAGTGATGTTTCAAGAATTAAGGGGCTTACTATAAACTTAAAAGGTTTAACAGAGGGTACAGCTGTTACATTGACTGTTGAAAGAGACAAAGAGACTCTAGCAAATGCAATATCAGATGTTGTTGATTCTTATAACGAATTGATGAAAAATGTTGATGAAGCAATTGCAATTGATGGTCAGTTACATGATGAAACTACTTTGAAATTAATAAGAAATCAGTTGAGAAATCTTATGACAAGTTCAGATGCAGGTACAACAATATTCAGAAACCTTGATTCAATTGGTATTTCTGTTGATTCTGCAAGTGCCAATAATATATCAACATCAACAGAGAGTATTATCAATTTAACATTTGATAAAGATAAATTTATAAAGGCATATGAGGCTGACCAAGATGCTGTCAAAGACCTTTTGATTGGTAGTGAAAATAATACTGGTATTTTTACAAAAGTAGAGACTTTGGTAGAATCAACTCTACAATCTGTAACAGGATATTTTGCGGTAACTGATAGTTCTTATTCTAGAGAAATTAGTAATTTAGATAAAAAGATTGTAAAAGCTAATGAAGACATTGAAAGATATCGTGAACGCTTAGAAGCTAAGTTTTCATCCATGGACTTATTAATTGCAAATATGCAGCAACAGTATAGTTCATTTTTAATTACATAATTTGTAAATAATGAATTGCCAAAAAGCAAGTCTTATAATTATTAAGACTCGCTTTTTTGTTATTATTACTTAGTTTTAGCTTAAAATGTAAATTTTTGTAAAGATTTTTCTTAAAAAGCTAAAGTTTTTCGAAAATTTGCCGATATATAAGCTATAGAAACGAAAAAGGAAAAAGGAGACAAAATTATGGGTATGTCAGCAACACAAGCAAGGTACTTAAACCTAATAGCACAGCAATCAGATCTTGAATTCCAAGGTCAACAAATTAATGAATCAAGAACTACATTATCAGAGCAAACTAATAATTTGTACTCTCAACTTCAAGATTTGAGTGTTCCAACTCCACCTCATACAACAGATTATACAACTATTCAATATAGTGGTTCATTGGGTGCTGATAATTTTACCCTAGGTAAGATTGTTCCGAGTGGATCTACATATACTGTTAATTTAAATTATAATAAAGCAGGTAATTCAACTTATTCAGCAGGAAAAGCAGAAGTTAAAAATACTCCTGAAACAATTTGGGTAAATGAATTAGATGCATCTCAAACATCCAAGCAAACTGCTATAGTTGCAACGACTGATGGACAAATAGGAGCTAATTCTTCAGGAGCTGATGTTAATGGCAAAGAAATTTTACATAAAGTAGCTGATATGAGTGAGTTAAGCTCTGGAGATAATGCTTCAGCAAAAGTGTATGTTATGGAAAATGGTAAATTTATAAACAAGGACCGTTCTCAAATAACTGATAAAGACTTCGCAAATGGAGTTTACACAAAGATTACTGCAAAGTATGAGGAAATTCCTGGAGAAGATGGTGAGGAAGCTACTGTAAATCAAAATTATACAGCAGGTGTTGATTATTATTACCATGGAGAAAATACAGAAGAAATAGTTCCAGGTTTAAGTAGTTATGATCAAATATCTTCATACTATGTTTCAGACGGTGATGGTATAAAACACGCAACAACTTCAGATTTTCACTATAATGCTGAAACAAAAGTATATGAATTTAAAGAAGATTTGACTTATTTCAAAGCTTCTTCTGAAGGTAACGGAATTGAGAAAAATAACCCTGATTTTTCTGAAGGTATTGGTCAATCTCTTAACGGAAATCCATTAATGGAATCTGAGACTGGTTTAGACAAGTATCTTACTCAAGAACAAAAAGAATCTGCTATTGAAGCCTTAAGAAATGGATTCCCTGAATATACAAATTTGTCTGATTCAGAATTGTTGAATAATTTTTATGTAAGTTTTTCAACAGAAGGTTCTTTAAAAGTTCCTCATTTTACATTAAAACAGGAATTAAAAAATCCTGTAAATGGGTCACAAACACAATGGGCAGAATATTATGACATTACATCAACAGGAACTTATACAAAGACAACAACATATGAGAATTGTGAATTAACTTTTGATACAAGTGGTAGAATAACTCAGATTTCACTTCCTGTAACAGGAGACAACGGTGAAATTGTATATCATACAGTTAAACTTACTGCAACATCTGTTACAGATGAAGCTGCTTATAAAAATGCATATAATGATTATGAATATGATAAATATGAATATGACAAAGAGCAAATGAAGATAAATGCTCAAATGTCAATTATTCAACAAGAAGATAAAAAATTAGAATTAAAATTACAAAGACTTGATAATGAAAGAACTCAAATTACAACTGAAATAGAAGCATTAGAAAAAGTTATAAATGATAACATTGAAGCTTCTTATAAAACATTCTCAGGCTAATAAAATCTATCATAAAACTCCTTCCTTTTTCTAACTAATATTTTATTCTAGTCGAATATGAATCGAGAGCCCCGACGAGGGGCTCTCGATTTTTTCTATAAAATAAATATCTTTTGTCTATGGTATAATCATTATATTAGGGAGGATTATATGAGAGTTGATGGAAGAAAAAATAATGAGCTTAGAAGTATTAGCTTTACACATAATTTTACAAAACATGCGTTAGGATCTATTCTTGTAGAATTTGGAGATACAAAAGTTATTGTAACAGCATCTGTTGATTTGAAAAAGCCAAAATGGATGGATGAAAATGATAATAGAGGATGGGTGACTGCTGAATATTCTCTTCTTCCAGCTTCGACTAATACTAGATGTAAGCGTGAACGTGAAAAAGTATCTGGTAGAACTCAAGAAATTCAGCGATTAATAGGTCGTTCTTTAAGGGCTTGTGTAGATTTAGAAAAAATGTCAGGCATGACAATTACCATTGATGCTGATGTAATTCAAGCAGATGGTGGAACTAGAACTGCAAGTATTTGCGGTGGATTTTTAGCTCTAAAAGATGCTGTAGAAAAGCTTTTGCAATCTGGTGATTTGAAGGAAAATCCTATCGTAGAACCTGTTGCTGCTATTTCTATTGGTATTGTAGATGGAGAAATAAAACTGGATTTAAATTATGCAGAAGATTCTCATGCTCAAGTGGATTCAAATGTAGTATTAACAAAAAGTGGTAAAATTGTTGATTTTCAAACAACATCAGAAGGTGAGCCTTATGAGTTTGAAAGAATGATTGAATTGTTTAATATAGCTAAATCTGGCATTGAGCAAATTATATCTTTATATTGACGATAGATTGTTTTATTTGTACACTAAATATAATATGATGTGTGGAGAGATTTTATATGGCAGAAAATGAATTAAAAAGGTTTAATACAGCTAAGTTTCTAAGTTTCGCATTAGGATTTTTTGGCTTGCAGTTTGCTTGGCAGATGAGAATAATTTTATCAGGGCCTGTTACTGAGGACTTAGGTGCATCTCCTTTTATATTCGGTCTTATATGGCTGGCAGGACCTTTTACAGGAATGGTAGTTCAGCCTCTTATTGGTGCATTAAGTGATAAGACTACTTCGATTTTTGGAAGAAGACGTCCTTATTTGTTAGGTGGTGCTTTACTTTCTGCTATTGCCCTTTGGGCGTTACCAAATTCAGAGCTTATAACAAATTGCTTTGGTTCATTTTCTCATATACATCTTCCAGAGTGGTCTGCTTTATTATTTGCAGCTGCAATGATTTGGATTCTAGATGCTTGTGTTAATATTGCTCAAGGCCCTTATAGAGCTTTAGTTCCAGATGTTGTTCCGCCAGAACAGCATTCTATTGCAAATTCTTATATCAGCTTAGCAATAGGTCTTGGATCTGTAGTTGCAGCTGGTACTGCTCCATTTTTGAAATGGGCATTTAATTATCAAATGTCTATAAATGCTCAATTTATTATGGCAGCATTAGCTTTTTCTCTTGGTATGCTTTGGACTTGTATTGTTATAAAAGAAAGAAGATACCAGCCTGAAAGTGATTCTAATAGTGAAAAATTTGATTTTATAAAATCTTTAAAAGAATTTTTTGCATTGTCTCCTGAAGTTGGTAAAATATGTTGGATGCAATTTTTTACTTGGATTGGGAATATGTGCATGATGATTTATTTTACTCAATATTGTGTACATACTGTATTTGGAGTTCCAGATTTATCAGATGTTTCTGAAATTGTTAAGGCTAGCTATGATGCTGCAGTATTAGCAGGAACGAATTTCTCTTCAGTTTGTTTTGCAATTTTCAATTTAGTTTGCTTTTTAGTAGCTATTCCTATAGGTATTTTATCTGTAAAATATGGTAATAAAAAAGTTCATATTATATCTATGATATCAATGGCGATAGCGTTTTTAGGAATGGCCTTTTTTACAAATGTAAAAGTAGTAGCTATTTTAATGGCTGTATCTGGAATTGGCTGGGCTAGTATTTGTGCTTTGCCTTTTGCGATGTTGTCTCAATATATTAAGCCAGGAACAGAAGGTTCTGTAATGGGTATTTTTAACATTTTTATAGCTGGACCTCAAGTATTTGTTTGTACATTGGTTTCTTGGATAATTAATAGGTGTGGTTTTAAGGTGATTGGTGGGGTTAATTATCACTGGGAATATACATTCTTAATAGGTGCTCTATGCCTTATTATTGCTACATTGATAGCTTCTAGAGTAAAAGATAAAACAGAGGTTATATAAAATGATGGCTGAAATGAAATCTAAGGGTAAAATTTTATTGATTTACCCACCTTCTCCGGTGATAAATAGAGAAGATAGATGTCAACAGCCTACAAAGGAATTGTTAGTAATTCCGCCTTTACCACCAACTGATTTAATGTATTTAGCTTCTATTTCTGAAAAATGTGGATATGAGGCTATGATAAAGGATTATAGTCAGGGTGGAGATTTTGCTAATGATTTAAAAAGTTTTAGACCTGATTTTATTGTTGCGAATATTGCAACACCTACATTTAAGTCTGATATAGAAGCTTTAAAACAAGCAAAAGAATTTCTTCCAAATGTTACTATAATAGTAAAAGGTGCTTCGTTTTTAACTTACAATACAAATGCAATTTATGAAAATCCTTTTATCGATTATGTGATAATAGGAGAGGCTGAGTTAACTTTAAAAGATATTTTAGAAGGGGTTCCTAATAATGAAATTCTTGGTATATGTTATCGAGAAAATTTTCAGCCAGTAAAGAACGAGAAACGACCTTTTATTGAAAATCTTGATATTTTGCCTTTCCCTGCAAGGCACTTAGTTGATAATAAAAAATACATTAGACCTGATAATGGTAAAGTACAAGCTGTAGTGAAAGTATCGAGAGGTTGTCCTTATCATTGTTTCTTTTGTCTCGCAACACCTGTTAGTGGACCAAAGGTAAGAGTTCGCTCTGCTGAGAATATAATTGCAGAACTAAAAGAGTGTGTAGAAAAGTATAATATTAGAAATTTTCTGTTCTGGTCTGATATCTTTAATTTTGATCGAGAATGGACTATGAATCTTTGTCAAAAAATTATTGAAAGTGGACTTAAAATAACTTGGTCTTCTAATACAAGAGCTAATACAATGGATGATGAGATGGCTAAAATTATGTATAAAGCCGGTTGTCGTTTGGTGAGTATAGGCGTTGAGAGCGGTTCTCAAAAAATGTTAAACAATATAGGGAAAAAGTTGTCATTAGATGAAATTAGAGAGACTGTTAAGATTTTAAAGAAAAATAAGATAAAAATTTATAATTATTTTGTAATCGGGCTTCCTTGGGAAACGGAGGAAACAGTAGAAGAGACCATAAAATTTGCAATTGAGCTAGATAGTAATTTTATAAGTTTTTATACCGCAACACCTCTTCCAGGAACTAAATACTTTGCTTATGCAATGTTAAATAAACTGGTAGATGGAAATATGGATTTTTCTCGTGCTTATTATGAACCGGTTGTAAAATCTCATACTTTATCAAAAGAAAGTATTTTTGAGCTACATAAACAAGCTGTAAGAAGATTTTATCTAAGACCTAAATTTATTATAAAAACTTTATTCTCATTGCGTAGTTTTGTAGAGTTTAAAAATTATTTTATAGCAGGATTAAATTTACTTAGACATTAGTCCTGGCTCGGCATCTGAGCCTGTTATTTTCTTTCTTAATATGAAAGTTATTTTAGGAAGTGTTACCGCAAGTAAAAAGCTACTAATGCCAACATTAGCTAAAATATTTGCAGATTTAACTTTTAAGGCTTTTTTAGCGAATTTCTCGATATCACCACTTTGTTTTGCTTGTTTAGCAAATTTTTCTATTTCTTGTTGGAATTTAGAAATCTTATTTTCATCTACAAATTCTCTAGGATCTCTAATTTCATTTTTTAAGTATTTTACTCCAGCATATTTTTCACAAAGCTTAGAGAATTTTGAATTAGGTTTGTTATCTAAAAATTCAATAATATTATTCTTTGGCATTTCAAGCGTATTATTTTTTATTTCGTTTAAGAACTCTTTATCATTTAATAGCATAGGATCTAAATTGACATTGGTTTTGAACAATTTATTGGATAAATTATCCAGCCCTTTTGCAATCCAAATAGGAGCTACAAAGTTTAAAAACATCATCATTGTCATTTTGAAGCCCATTTCAATTCGCTCAAATTTGTTTCTTGCAGTTCCAACTCTTCCTACTGTAAGTCCACCATCAGTAATTGCCATTTTATTTACGGTAGACATATTAGCTAACGTAGATGTTATCCCTTTAAAAGATGGTGTTGAACTACAAGTTTTTGAATCAATAGTTTCTTTAATTAAGTTTACCCCCTCTTTAGAGTTTTCTTGGCGTTTTCTTATTTTATCAGTAAGTGCAAAATTCATTTTAGGTAGAAAATATCCCATTAACGCTACAGGAATTGCAGTTGAAAGAATGAATTTCCCAGCAAGTAGTTTTTGGTAAGTTGCTTTATTATTGAGCACTTTTTCCATTTCTTTGACTTCATTTGGAGCTAAATTTTTAAACTTTTCAATATTATATTTTAAACCCTGATTAGAAGATTCTTTTAGTAAGCTAGAATTTACATTTGGACTGTAGCCCATTTTTTTTATTCCCCAATTGCAGATTTTTTCCATTGCAGGGATTCCACCTAACCAAATAATTGATGTTCCATACTCATCAATTAATCTTTCTCTAGTTGCATTGTATGCCATTTGCTTTGAGTCTTTTAGATTTTGATTATAGGTCATTGCAACTTTTGATGGCACTTCAATTCCACAGTCTCTAACAATTAGCGGGTAAACGCTGCTATTATTTCCTATTGCTGATATTATATTTACTAATGACATTTAAAATTTTCTCCTTTTTCGAACTCTTTACATTCTCTCAATTTAATATCCCGAAAGAGCCGATTTAAAGGAGTTTACTTAGCAGAGAGATGACACAAGACTCCAAGCCCTTTCGGGTTTATATGAGTATGATGATGTCTTTTAGCTAAATATGTCATAATCAGTCCTTTTTTATAATATTATCATGGAGTAAATATTTGTAAAGGGCGATATCGTATATACGATATCGCCCTTTTGGTTATAAAATGTCCTAAATTTTCTTTAAAATAACAATGCTATTAGGAGCCATTGATAGATGTTGGTTTAGATTTGTAATATCTTTTCTATCTTTATTTGTGAATCCTTCTCCACCATATTTAGGATCATCACTGTTAAATATTTCTTCCCAAGTACTATTTTGTGGGAAACCGTAGTATTCATATGTTTTATTATGGAATCCTGTACCAAAGTTTTTGAGGACGATGAATTCTTCATCTCCTAGTTTAAGTTGGTGTATATGAACATTATGGTTATTATCTTTGTATGTAGAATTAACTTCACCTTTTGCTATAGCGGGATATTTTTCAACAAGTGATAATAAATCTGCGCTATATTCATTCATTTCTGTTTTTAGGCTTCTAAATAGACCATGTTCTTGATCAACTGAACCTACAATACTTTCATTTCTGGCAATTGATTCAAGTGTGTCATATCCTTTTTTCTTTATAATTTTATCTTTATATTCTGAACTTTCCGCTCTTTTTTCTTTTTCATTAGAAAATTCTCTGAAGAATTTAAAATATGATAAATCAGCCTGTTCATCACCTTGGAAGTACATTTTAGGTCCTGGAGTTGTCATTACAGTTCCTAATAATAATTTATTTTTAGCGACAGCAGTTTTAAATCCATCAATCAAATCTTTTTTAGCTATAAATTTTTTTAAGCCAACTTCTTTTTCTGCGTTTGCAAGTTCCTCGTCGTTCATATTGACAAATTTTTCGGATACAATAAGTTCTGCTAATCTCTGACTTATTTTTGCGGCATTTTGTCCTTTCTCTGCTTCATCGTTTCCTTCTGCAGATGAATATAAATCAAAATGGGGGTTAAGATATTTTGCAATAAACCTTGTACCATCGTAATTACCTATTTCGTCATGGCTATATGCATATTTAATCCTATAGTGAGAATACGGTAAAAATTTATCTAGTTTATCAAGTAAATAAGAGTTAGGTGTTAATGCCATATTGCTCAAATATTCCTTGTAGTCTGAATCCCACTCACTATCAAAACCTATATTCCAAGGTGCAGTAGGTTTTCCTTCCGAAAGACTTTGAATTGAATTATCTATAGATTCAATTTGTTCTTCATGAGGAGTTTTATCATCTTCATAATATTTTGTTAGAATATCTCTTTTGTTTTGGTGATCTTCTGCAATTAAAAAGACATTTGGAGCGTGTTCATTCAATTCAAGAGCAATTTGTCTTAGGAGGAAGTCAGATTCGACGGCTTCTGTTAAGTCAAACCTAATACCATCGACATTAAAATCTTTAGCCCACATTAGAGCGGCATTTGTCATCCAATCTCTAACATACTTATTGTCTTTCCCTTCATAATTTAGTTGATTTCCAAATTCCCCTTGACTTTTTATATAAGGACCTGTTTGTTCAAGATAATCCCCGTCAGGTCCCATGTGGTTTGGTACCATATCAATTATTACATTAAGTCCTTTGAGATC
>CALVAL010000027.1 GCA_944325535.1 Candidatus Gastranaerophilales bacterium | reverse complement strand
AGGATAATGAAGCCTTTGTATATGGAATGCATATAGCACCTTTTGAGCAGGGAAATAGGTTTAATCATAAGCCTGATAGAGTAAGAAAACTTCTTTTACAAAAAAGAGAAATTCTTAAAATTCAAGATAAAGTAAAAAAAGATGGTGTAACAATTGTGCCTTTAGAATTGTTTTTAACTAAGGGTTTTGCTAAAATTGAAATAGGTCTTGCTAAGGGTAAAAAATTATACGACAAGCGAGAAGCCATCGCTAAAAAAACTCAAGAAAGAGATATTGCAAGACGAGTAGGCAGATGGGATGGTAAATAAATTCTATTTGCAATAAAGAAAGGATATGCGGATGTTTAATAGAGAAAGTATACTAAAAAGTTTAAATGCGGAAAATTATTACATAGATAAGCATTCGCTTGATTTATTTTTAGAAGATTGGAAAATTGAGTCAATTTATGAAGATGAGAATGGGCTTGAATTTTATGATGATTTGTCTCTAGAAAAAATCAAAAAAGGAATATCTCTTAAAGCTCAAGGATACAGCGATGAGCAAATTATTACCAAACTATCAAGAATGGAAGCAAAAATTGAAAAATCAGAGGAAGAACTCAAACCTATTCAACCAATAATGGTAAGTGACTTGCTAAATAATGAGCAAATTTCTGAAATTGAAGAAAATAGTTCTACAGAAATAATAACAAAAGAAAATTCTAATATCGAGAATATTCCACAAGGTAAAAGCTTCACTCTTGATGTATCAAGTCAAACTCTTCAAATGCTTGCTGAAGCTGTTGCAAAGAAAATCAGTGATGATATAAAAAATTCTGATTTCACATCAAAATTAATTGAAGCAGGCGGATATAAAAAAGATAACGAAATTCTTGCTAAGCAAGTACAAGAATTACTTGAACATAACAAAGAACTTTCTCAAAGAATTGAACAACTAGAAAGTCATGAGTCAAAAAGTTTTTGGGCAAGATTTTGGGGTAAAAATTGATTAAATACATTCAGTTTTTAAAAGATTTCGATTCTAAACTAAAAAAATACTTCAACCAACATCAAGAATTTATTCACTGTAAACTTTACTGTTCTGAATGTTGTGAAAAGGGAGACTATCCTATTTCAGAATTAGAATTGAATTATATGATGCAAGGATACATAGAACTTGATAATGAAACTAAAATAATTATTCAAGAAAACATACAAAAAATAAAAAAAGGGGGAACGTGTCCTTTTCTTATAAACAAAAAATGCTCTATATATAACTTTAGACCTATTATATGCCGAGTGCATGGTTTAGCTTACCTATATAAGAATAATACTGTCAAACTTCCTTATTGTGTAAACTCAAATAAAAATTATGTAAATGTTTATGCTAATTGCGAAATAAATATAGAACCTATTAAAGAAAACCTTGATACTCAAGAAGTCTTAAAAAATTTTAACTTTGGAGAAATAAGAAATCTTTACGATTGGCTAAATCATTAATTAATAAACTACTAATATACTTTTCAAAAAGATTTTTTGGAGTTGTTATCTTTTATAGTATATGTTAGTATTATAATTGTTTACGTAAAAGAGAGTGATAAAATGCAACAAAATATTTTGAGAGATTCCAATATTACAAAAATATATCTAATCTACACAAATGCTAATGGCATTAAGAAAAAAGAAGCTGTTAAATTAAGATTTATGGACAGCAAAGAGTGTTACTTTGCAGCAAATACTCCTGTTAATTTTGTTAAACCCAAAAGAAAATCTCAGGCAGAAATTAATGTCTATACTACAGATGGTATCTATAAAACGAAAGTAACAATAATTGATGCCAATCTATCATTAAGAGAAGTTATGTACAATGTAACAATCCCTAAAACTTGGGATTTTATCCAACTTAGAAGTAGCACAAGAAAACTTGTAAAACTTCCTATAAAAATAAAATTTAATGACGGATTCGAAATACAAGCTTCTACATATGATTTATCTTTAGGTGGATTATCATTTTTCTCTGAGAAAAGTTTTTCTAGCATTTATAAAAAAATTTCAGGCATATTAACTCTTGAAATACCTAAAACAGAAATTATCAATTTCCCAGATGGAGAGTTAGTAGTTGAAACTAAATTTGTAAGAGAAAAAAGTGAAATTGAAAATCACTTTGAAGAAACTCTTTATATATTTAAATTTATGAATCTACCTAAAGAGAGTGAATTAATATTAAAAAATTTCTTAATGAAATTAGACTAATCATATTTGACTTTATAAAAATTTAAACTAATAATATTATATACATGCAAGGGTATTAGTATGAAATTAATTAATAGACTAAAAATTTTTGAACAAAAATATGTGTTTTTAAGATGGGCAACAGGAGCAGAGTATGGGAAAGTTGTCTATGTTGGAGAAGATTATATTGAATTCAATATAATTGATGTTGATACTATGGAATATCGCGAAACAACTATTATAAATGCTGGACTTATTCTAGAAGCGATTTTTGGTGGTCCAGATTTAGCAAGAATTGTTGCCGAAATTTCTTCTATGTTACCTGATGTTTAATTTTATATTATAATAGCTTTAATGGTTACTAAAACAATCACATCAGCAGCGATCGGAATAAATTCTTTTAAAATAGATGTGGAAGTAGATGTTGTAAACTCTCTTCCTAGTATTAGTATTGTAGGTCTCCCTGATAGCTCAATAAATGAAGCAAGAGAAAGAGTCCGTTCTGCTATTAAAAATTCAGAATTTTCATTTCCAACTGGAAAAGTTATAGTGAATTTAGCCCCAGCAGATATAAAAAAAGAAGGGACACATTTTGACTTACCAATTGCAATTGGAATTTTAAAAGAACAAGGGATTGAAATTCCTAATAATGAAAATATAGCTTTTTTAGGAGAATTATCACTTGATGGAACTTTAAGAAAAATTAACGGAACACTGCCCCTTGTAAGTGGTCTAAAAAACTGTGGAGTAGATACAGTTTTTGTTCCTAAAGAAAATGCTAAAGAAGCTGCTCTTATTAAAGGAATGAATGTTTTTGGCGCTTCTCATTTAAAAGAAATTGTAGAGCATTTTTCTAACAATCCAATACAAAGAACTGAAGTTAATATTGAAGAATTCTTTAAAAACAATTCTGATTCAGAATTTGAATATGATTTTAAAGATGTAAAAGGGCAACAAAAAGCTAAAAAAGCTCTTGAAATTTCAGCAGCAGGTGGACACAATATTCTATTGTCAGGCTCGCCTGGTTCGGGAAAGACTCTTATGGCAAAATGCTTTGCATCAATTTTACCACCACTTGAATTAGAAGAAGCAATGGAACTTACAAAAATATACAGTATTTGTGGTCTACTAAGTCAAGAAAAGCCTCTTATAACAACTAGACCATTTAGATTCGTCCATCATAGTGCATCTCCTAATGGCATTGTAGGTGGCGGAGCTAATCCAAAACCTGGGGAAATAACTCTTGCTCATAGAGGAATTCTTTTTCTAGATGAAATGCCTGAATTTCCAAGACAAATTCTTGAAATTCTAAGACAACCTCTTGAAGATGGTGAAATAGTTATTTCTAGAACAAAGAATTCAATAAAATACCCAGCAAAATTTACACTTATTGGAGCAATGAATCCTTGTCCTTGTGGATATTTAGGAGATAAGGAAAAACAATGTAATTGCTCTGAATACCAAATACAAAAATATAAATCAAAAATTTCAGGGCCTTTGCTCGATAGAATTGACCTTTTTGTAAATGTACCTAGACTTTCAAGCGAAGAATTAACTAACACAAACTCTCCAAATGAAAGTTCTTTTGATATAAAACAGAGAGTTCTAAACGCTAGAAAAATTCAAAAAGAAAGATATAAAAATGAAAAAATTTTTACAAATTCCGAATTATCTCCGAATCAAATAAAAAAATATTGCAACCTTGATAATAAATCAATAGAATACATGAAAATAGCATCTCAAAAATATCTATTATCAGGGAGAAAATACAACCGTATATTGAAAATAGCAAGAACTATTGCTGATATTGAAAGCTCAAAGGATATAAAACTAGAACATCTTATGCAAGCATTACAATACAGATCAGAACTATAAGATGAAAAATCTAATTTTCTATTTATTAATAATTCTTAAATGTAAATTTTAATTAAAAATAGCCCCTTGGGGTGTTCACAAAGTAAGTAAAAATGTGTATGATAGTCTTATGATTAATTTAGAGGATTTATATTCGGAAGTACCGCCTACGAAATTAAGAAATATTGATGAAAAATTTCGTCCGGCAAAAACATCTCCGTTTTGGTTGTGGGTAGCTGATAGATTTTTTTATGGAATGCTTGAAAATCGCTTTTATGCTTTTAGATATAAAGGTGCTGAAAATTTCTATAAAAAAGATGCTGAAACTCCTATAATACTATTTGCGCCTCATAGCAATTGGTGGGATGGTATCGTCGGATACAATATTTGCAATAGAATTTACAAAAAAGAAATTCGCCTTATGGTAGAAGAATTAAATAGATTTCCTCTACTTAGAAGAGGTGGAGCATTTAATGTTAATAAAAAATCCCCTCAAGCCTCAATGGAAGCATTAAAATACTCTGTTGAAGTACTTGGCGATACAAATAATATATTATACCTATTCCCTCAGGGAATAATAAAACCGCCTAATTATAGACCTATCGAATTCCAAACAGGACTTGCTTATGTTGCAGAAAAAGCAGCGAAAAAGTATGGGAAAGTAGCCCTGATGCCTGTTGCAGTAAATTATATGTTCCTCAGAGATAATCGTCCAGAGGTATTGGTTGAAATGGGTGAAATTATCGAACTTAATAATGATAAACCTAATAGAAAAGAATTTTCTGATTATTTAGCGAAGACTTTACAAGCACTTTGCGATAAACAATTCTATGATATAAGCCAAGGTAATTTCAAAGGATATGATACATTATTCCAAAAAAAATTAAAATGGTATAGAAGAATAGAGCAAAAACTTAAAGGCGTAGGGCTTAAGGGCTCTGGGGTTTAATTTAGATTGTATAGTCTATACTGTGCTTCTTAAATAAATCATTAAAAACAGCTCTTTTTCTTATTAACATATCTTTAGTCAATACCATATCCATACCAAAATCAAATGGATATTCCTTATAGGCATCTTTCCCTAAGCTTTGAACTTTTTTTATATATTCTTTAGTAAGTTCATTAGCAGCTTTGCAATAAGCTTTTCTTTCTTCATAGCTCATATTAGGTCTATTAAAACTTAGTATGCGTTCTGCCTCTAGGGAATATTCCTGAAGCCCTTGCTTTTTATTTTTAATAATAGATTCTAAAACCCTATTCGCATCAGAGACCGCATTCATATTGGGCTCAAACTTATACTTAGAATGAAAATATACTGCCGTATTTTTTGAGTATATTTTAAATAGATTTTTCCCATTTTCTAGCATCTCTATTATACTTGCGAGTCTTAATATTTCCCCAAACCTTAAATTATTTTTTTGAGCACTTCTATATCCAGGATCAACCGTTAAATAAAGTCCTTCCATTGGTTCTTTACCTGGGGGTAAAACAATCTCTTCATTTGCTAATAAATAATTAAACTTATTTTTAATTTCAATAAAAATTTTATTAAACTCATAATCTCCGCCAAGCCTTGTCGAAAGAGAATATTCATCAGTGCTCTTAGTCGTTAAAGGAAAAGAACAAAGTTTTCTTGCATCATTTACTGTAGCATTTATAATTTTAGGCTTTATTAACATAACATATGTAAAACATCTAAAAAAATTTTTTGCTACTTTAAAATATTTTCAATTTCACAAATAGGTTTTTCCCAAGAAATAGAATCTTTCTGCTTAAAAATTTCTACACTTTTATACCAAGGAGTCTTTTTAGTATCTTGAAACCAGCGCCAATCAGTTGCATAAGGCAATAACAAGAAAGTTTTCACGCCCAATGCTCCTGCTAAATGAGCAACAGAAGTATCTACTGTTATTACAATTTCCATTGCCATTAATGCCTTTGCCGTATCAGAAAAATCTTTAAAATCTTTTGCAAGATTTATCATTTGAGGATATTTTTCATTTCCTTTTAAAGTATCTCTTACTTGAAAAGAATATACTTGAATATTATCCAAATTTAAAATTGGCTCAAAACATTTAATATTAATTGTTCGATTTATCATTGTCCTAATACCGGCACTTCCAGCTTCCCAACACAAGCCTACCTTTTTCTTATCAGATAGAATTTTTGATACATCTGATTTAAGATAACCTGCTGCAAAAGGAATATTTTCAAAATCTTTATTTAAAATATATGCTAAGTCAGTTATAAATAAAGCTTGAGTATTTGGATTTATTTCAGTATAATCAATGAAATCTGCATTTGGATAATTATTTTTAAATAAATCTCGTAATGATTTTGAACAAGCTACACTTACTCTTCTATTTTCTAAAAAAGGTAAATATCTTATAAATTGTATATGATCCCCAAAACCTTGATCACATATTATTACAATTTCTGAATTTAACTCTTGACCTGGCATCCAAAAATTATTGGACATTTCAGCAAACTTTGATTTATCACGTTTAAAAAATAATTCATAACCTTCTTTGAATCTTTTTTGAGATAAATAGCACATTCCTAATGAAGTAATTGTTGAGTTATCATTTGGAAAATATTCTAGCATTTTTTTGTAATATTTTTCTGCCTCTGAATATTCTCCTAGTTTTTGGCAACTTACTGCTATGTTATAAAAAGCTTCTGGCTTACCTAAATCTGAGACTATTTTATAACACTCCCGAGCCTGCTTATCATCTGAATAAATCAATTCTTTTAAATAACCTAAATGAAACCACAAAGATGCTATAGAAGAATCCTTTTTTAGAGATTCTACGCACAATTTTTCAGCTTTTAATAGTTCTCCTGATTGAGTTAAAGCTTTTACCTTATTTGCAATTGAACGACTATCATCAGGATATAGTGCATACATTTTATTAGCAAAATCAACAGCTTTTTGGTTACTTTTTATTTCAAATAAACTCATAATAAGCTTATTGTAAATATCAGGATTCTCACCATATTCTAAAGACTTTTCTAAATACAATGCGGCTTTCTCAAAATCATTTCGTTCAAATTCTGCAAAACCTAATGCAGATAATGTACCAAGTGTTTCTTTAATTTCACATGCTTGTTTTAATATTTCACAAGCTTTATCAAACTTCTTTATGCTTACATAAAAAAGCCCAAATGCAGATAAAATTATTTCATTATTCGGACTTTCTTTTAATAAAATTTTATATAAATCCTCTGCTTCAGAAAATTTTCTTTGTTGAGTTAATATAATAGCTTTTTTTATTTTTTCATAATCCATTATAATCCAAGTCCTGAAAGAAAACCTACTACTATACCTTGCAAGATTTGCAGTAATATTATAGCTACTATCGGAGAAATATCAAGCATTCCTATTGGAGGAATTATTCCTCTAAAAATATTTAAAAATGGATCTGTAATTGCTTGCATCCCTTTAAAAGGTTGTTGATACCAATCAATATTAGGTAGCCAACTAAGAAATATTCTTAAAATGATAAGCAAATAGTAAAAATAAAATAGTGAATTAACAGCTCTTGCAATCATAACCTCTCCCTTTAAATACCCTCTCCAAAAGAGGAGAGGGCAAAAATTAATCCTTATTATAATTGTGAATTTTTTCTTGTATTAGCACATTCACAATTATTATTTTCTGCAGGTATTTTTTCTATCATAGTAAATAATAATTTTTTCAAATTATCCAAATTATTATTAAACACTTGAATAACTTCATGGTGAGAAACTGGAGGAACATCACCAACAAGTCCTGCATCATAATCTGTTATTAAAGAAATATTTAAAGGACACATATCCATTTCTTTTACTAGATATGCTTCTGGGAACGCTGTCATATTGATTACTTCCCAACCTTGATTTGTAAAGAATTTTGATTCAGCTTTAGTAGAAAATCTAGGTCCGTTAATTACAACAACTGTTCCTGTTTCATGTACTGTTATACCTAAATCTTTAGCTGTATCAATTGCAATTTTTCTTAATTCAGGACAATAAGTCTCTGCAGGAGATGGATGAGTAACGATAGGTCCTTCAAAGAAAGTTGATTTTCTTCCATCTGTCCAATCCACAAATTGATCACAGATTACAAAATGTCCAGGAGCTACATGTTTTTGCAAACTACCTGCTGCACAAGGAGAAATAACTCTTTTACATCCAACTTCTTTCATCGCCCAAACATTAGCACGATAATTTATTAAATGAGGTAATATAGTATGACTTCTTCCATGACGTGGCATAAATGCGACTTTATGGGAACCTATTTCACCAATAAATAAACTATCCGATGGCATTCCATAAGGAGTTTCTATTTTTACTTCCTTAATATTATCTAAAAATTTATAAAACCCTGAACCACCAAATACTCCAATATCTGCTAATTTTTCCATATATTTAATCCTTTCACGTTAATACTTTTGTAAATTTTAACACAAAAATATTCATTATCCAATTTGTATTTACAACGCCTATCTTAAACTTTGTGATTCTGAAAAACCATCTAAAAATGATTTTAAGTTTTCTTTCAAGGAAACTCTGCTATTATATTTTCCCCGACCTAATTCTTGAATATCAGATAATGCAACGTCTTCCGGTATAATATATTCTATAGCTTTCCCTTTACGGATTTTATGGAGCCCCTCATTTAAAGATTCCCCTAACATAGAATCAGGAATTTTTGCTCCAGGTCTATAAGACTCAAATTTCCAATCAATTAGATTTTTCACATCCCTAGTTTTAATATTATTTTTTCCGTCAACAGAAAGATTTTTTGTAGGGATTCTTAGCATTACGACTTCCTTGCCTCTTGCGACATAATCCATAATTAATTTACCTAAAGGCATTTTTGAGTCCTTATCCCAATTCTTTACAAAGTTCTGAAGATTAAAAGTAAAAATACCATTAACTTTACCATCAGTCATACTATCAGGCATAGCTTTCAAATAGCCTGACTTTGATATTTCATTAAATTTATCCACAGAAGTCATATGATAAAGATATCTTGGAACTTTTCTTCCTTCAAAAGTAGCTTGATTAAAATTTGGTTGATTAATTTGCATAATTTTATAAAATCCTTTCTTTTAGAAAGTTGAAAACTTAAACAGAAAAAAATTTGCTAGATGTTTTATAATATTTAACAAAAATAAATATTTACTACCCTTAAAAAATGTGTTTGTAATATAATTTTAATGTAATTTTAAAATTTTATTAAAGAAAGGAAGAGGCTATAATGACTAATTTAGACAAAATTATGAAGCCGAAATCAGTTGCTGTTATTGGTGCATCAACCAAAGAACACACTATTGGTTCCGACATTATGAAAAGATTACAAGAATACAACTTCAATGGAAAAATTTATCCTGTAAACCCAAAAGGTGGAATTATTGAAGGTTTACAAGCTTATACTTCTATTTTAGAAGTTCCAGGAGAAGTTGATTTAGCAATAATCGTTGTTAATGCAAAATTTGTATTATCAACAATTGACCAATGTAATGAAAAAGGTATTAAAGGTCTTTGTATAATTACTGCAGGTTTCAAAGAAACTGGTAAAGAAGGTGCAGAATTAGAAAAACAATTACTTGAAAAAGTAAGAGCATATGGAATGAGATGCGTTGGTCCTAACTGCTTAGGTGTTGTAAATACTCACCCTGACATTAGAATGGACGGATGTTTCGCTGAATCATTACCTGAACGTGGAAATATTGGTTTTGTTTCTCAATCAGGTGCTTTAGGCGGCGGTATTCTAAATATTTTAAAAGACTTAAACCTTGGTTTTGCTCAATTTATTTCAATTGGTAACCAAGCAGATGTTAATGCTGAAACAGCTCTAGAATATTGGGAAAATGATTCTGACGTAGAACAAATTCTACTTTATATGGAATCAATTCAAAACCCAGCTAACTTCAGAAAATTAGCTTCTAGAATTTCTAAAAAGAAACCAATCTTAGCATTAAAAGCTGGTCGTTCAGCTGCTGGTGCTAGTGCAGCATCATCACATACTGGATCTCTAGCAGGTGCTGATAAAGCGGCTAATGCTCTATTAAGCCAATCAGGTGTTATTAGAGAATATTCATTAAAAGATTTATTTGCAACTGCAAAAGTGTTTGCAAACTGCCCTATTCCAAAAGGTGATAGAGTAGCTATTATAACAAACTCAGGTGGTCCTGGTATTATGGCTACAGATGCTGTTTGTGAACATGGTATGCAAATGGCTAAAATTTCTGAAGAAACAAAAGAAAAATTAAGAAGTTTCTTACCATCTGCAGCATCAGTTAAAAACCCTATCGATATGATTGCTTCTGCTCCTATTGAGCACTACAAGCAAACATTAGAAACTGTAATTGCAGATGAAAACGTTGATATGATTATTACAATCTATCTTCCATTCTTAGGCTTAAAAGATATCGATGTAGCAAAAGCATTAATGGAAATTAAAGCTAAAAATCCTCAAAAACCTGTTATCGGTGTATTTATGACTAAGAGCGAATTCTTTGCAAAACTATCTGATATGGATGTAAATATGCCATTCTTTATGTATGCAGAAGAAGCTGCTGATGGATTGAACAGATTAAATCAACAAAGATTATGGATGGAAAGAGCTGAAGGTAAAATTCCTACATTTGATGTTGATTATAAACGTGCTCAAGAAATCATTGCTAAATCTGTTAATGAAGGTAGAGATCAATTAACAACTAGAGAATCTATCGATGTATTAGATGCATATGGAATTAGAGTATGTAAATCTGGATTTGCTAAATCAGAAGATGAAGCTGTAACAATTGCTGATTCTATCGGATATCCTGTTGTTATGAAAATGACTTCTAAGACAACTTCACATAAAACTGATGTTGGCGGTGTAAGAGTTAATATTCAATCAGCAGAACAACTAAGAGCTGAATACCAAGACTTGATTGCAAAACTTACAGAAAAAGGTCTTCTTGAAGGATTAGAGGGTGTAATCATTCAAGAAATGGTAAAAGGAAATAGAGAAATGGTATGCGGTATCGCAACAGATCCTCAATATGGTCCTATGATGATGTTCGGCTTAGGTGGTGTATTCATTGAAGTTATGAAAGACGTAACATTCAGAATCGCTCCACTTACTGATATTGATGCTAAAGAAATGATTAAATCAGTAAAAGCATACAAATTATTAGAAGGTGCTAGAGGTACTAAGCCTGCTCAAATGGAACAAATTGAAGAAACTCTATTAAGATTATCTCAATTAGTTAATGACTTCAAATTCATTGATGAGTTAGATATTAACCCATTATTGATTTCTGAAAAAACAGGCGAAGGCATTGCGGTAGATGGTCGTATCAAAGTTAGAATGGCAGAAGCTCAAGAAGCTTTGAACTACCATTGCAAAGACGGCGTTTGTGCTTGTGGAATATAATTTGAAAGCATAATAAATAATAAAAAATAGATTGGTAAGATTTACCAATCTATTTTTTTAATAAAGTTTCTTTTCCATTATTGATAATTTTCATTATTTTTTGAATTTTAAACTGTAATTCGTAAATTAAAACATACCTTATTTAGATTAATCCTCTATATAATATCCGCCTACGACCATCCATTTCCCTTTATTTTCGTAGATATCTATTTCATCAGCTTGCAGATTATTATAAAAATTCAAAGCTTCTTCTTCAGTTTTGAAATAATGATACTTGTATTTTACTTTCTCTATCAATTGCCCATTTTTATCATATTCCATAGATTCCAATAATTCTTCTGCCTTATTATATACTTTATTTGTTTTAGAACCATCTGAATAAGTTGTACTTATAATACATGTACCATCTTCTTTTGTAACTTTATTATTTGTAACAGCATAAAAATCGCAATTATCTTTAACGGCTTTTCTATCATTATCATAAATAGAATTTTTCAAATAACTATCTCTTTTGGTTTGAAAATTAAACAATAAATTAAAAAAATTTCGTATCTTTTCTACAGACATATTTAGCTTTTCGCTCACAAATTTAATTCTACGATCTGATGTAAATATTTCACCTATAAAAAACACTTTTGAAGTGTATTGATTTATAAATTCTGGATCTCCAAAACTTGCTAAATCGATTTTTCCATCGCTTTGATTATCTACATTATCAAATTTATCAACATAATCAAATAACGCATCATATTCCTTAAATTTATCCATAGAAATTTCTAACATTAAATCTTCTTTATTTATATATCTTATTGCAGGGATTGCAATAGCACTATTCCCCATCCTATGAGATTTAGGTTGTAGATTTAATTGTGGATCAGGCATTTAGTTCTCCTCTTCTATTTCCTCACATTATGTTTTAGCTACTATTTATGTATATATAAAGTATTTGTGTTTTACAAAATTGCCTATTCAATCTACTAAAAAGAACAAAAAGAAGTAAATATACTGAAAACACAGAGAAAAAGTTACTTAATAAAATTTAATATTTTGTCTTAAAATATTTAATTTTTAAATCTTCTAATCGAAAAATTAACATAAGACAAGAATTTATGATTTTTTGTTTGTATATTAAAATTCTACTAGCGAATCGTTTATTAAATTTTTGAACTTATCATCAATTGCATTTAAATCAATAACATCTACTTCATAAGGGAGAGTAGAATCACTAAATTCCATCAAAATTTTGCCAAGAATATCAGCAGAAATCGTTTCTTTTTCTAATTTGACTGCAATATCTATATCAGAATATTCTTTATGGTTTCCTTTAGCTCGAGAGACAAAAATATAAAAATTTGCTTGAGGGATATTTTTTTGCAAAACTTGTAAAATAAAATCTAAATGTCGTTTTTCTAGACCAAATTTCATCCGAGTTTCTCTTTTAACTTATCTAATAAGAATTTTGCTTCTAGAGCAAAATCTTCAATAATTGAAACAACATCTTGAGCGATTTTTTCATCATATGTATGAGATGTTAAATTTCTTTTTTGTCTAAAATTATCCCATTTTTCAAGATTTGAACGTAAAATTCCCATTTTATTTGCATGACGTATCATCTCATTGAATGTCATACCATCGATATTTTCAAACACAAATGCTCCGCTTGATAAATATCGTTTAATCATTTTTAGTGATATTGAATAAGTATACTCAAATCTTTGAATCATAGAATCACGAGTTATTAAATCAGTTTTATCACAATTATAAATTTTAATAACTTCAAATAAACTCGCAAGTGCTTTTTCAAAAGATGTTAAATCAATATTTTCCATAGACCTATGTTAACACATATTGCTTACTTTCTCAACTTATTAAAATTTAGTTATTATTTTTTTAATAAAGTTTCTTTTCCATTATTGATAATTTTCACCAAATTATTTTTCAAATCATATACAAATTCATTTATATAATTTTTATTTGGACTAGTTTTTGATTTAAAATCATCTACTACATGACGAAAATTATTTTCATATTTTGTATATGCTTTTCTTGTATATTCTTGAAAATCATTTTTAAAAGTTTCAATAAAACCTTTTTCAGATTCTTTTTCATAATATTCTTTATGCAAATGCTCTTTTATATTTCCAGAGATATTATATGTTTTTGAATCAATATCTCTGTTGAATTCATCGTATTCAATAGTCTTTGTCAAAAAATTATTATCATCATAAAATTTAACGATACTATTTTTACCATCTTTAATCGTTTTCTGACTAGCTGTAAAATTTATTAAATTAAATTGTATTTTCATTTTCCTTATTCACTTATTTTTTACATAATCCCGATAAATATGTTACTTCCTTTTGAGAAAGTTTTTTCAAAAATGCTGAAGTTGTCTTGCAATATTTTTGAACATCCAGATCTTTTTCTTTATTTTGCAACTTCATTATATCATTTTGAACAGAATTAAATCTTGATTTTAAGTTTTCTACATATTCAGGTAAATTTGAATACAATCTATCATCATGCGCTAGATCAGGATCATTTCTAAACCAATATTCTGTTAATAATTCTTTAATCCTCATAGATTGCCTCTCGATTGATACAATTTCTGCAGATGGATTTTTAAACAATTTTGCTAATATTTTTGAGTATTCAACTGCCTCATTTGGAATTTTAGAATCTTTGTTTTTTGGTGAATATAATTCAGCGGTATTTTGGAAAAATATCGAAGCTTTTTTGAGATAGCGTTTAACAAAATCATTACTACGCCCTTCTGAATTTGGATATTTTTCTAATTCTCCTATTATTTTACCGACAGTTCTTATTTCAAAACCTGCTAAATTTGTAATATATGGGAAATAAGTATTTCTAGACATATGACACAAATCAGATTCTGCATCAATATTAAATTTATCAAAACTTTGTTTTTTTGCTATTTCAAAATCAAAAAATCTTGGTTCAGAATCCTCAAAAACAATATTTGCCATACTATAATCATAAAAAGTAACACCAGCTCGTTCTATTTTAAATAATTCATCTAAAATATTTCCAATAAGCTCATCTGACATTCTATCTTTTAGTTTTGATAAACTCTCACCAGATTGAAAAGTTGTGACTAAATACTGTTTTCCTTTTTTTCCAAATAAATCTACAAACTTTTGCACTCTTTTACAATCTTTTGGAAGTTTTTGCAAATTTTCAGCTTCTTTTTGAGGATTTCGGCCTTCATTAATGCTGCTATATTCTTTTACTGCTAAAGTCGGTCTTGAAGGTAATTCTATTTTATATACCTTACCTAAAGAGCCTTGTTTAAAATCTTTTGAACTCTCAATTTGTTTTAATATCTCTTTTTTCTCTTTTTCACTTAATGGAATTATATTTTTATTCGCTTTAAAAGATACGCTATCGAAAGATTGCATTTTACCAATCGATAAAGTATTACTTTTTTGAATCTGCTTATTCTTTTTAGAATAAACTACCCCACTAGTTAAATTACTGACAGCTAAAATATTCATATTATACACACACCTCAAAATATGTTTCTATTTTACTATGAATATAATATATTTTAAACATCTTAATTATTAGATTTTGTGATAATCAATTTCTTTTCATCCATTAAAATTTCAAGAGAATCAAATTCGGGAGAAATATCTAATAATTCAAGCAAAGATTGAGAAAATACTAGCCCATAGCCAGAGCCTCGTTTCACTAATTTCTTTATGCAGTAACACTCTTTTTCATTTATATTATTCAGACTATTTTTCATAACATATAGAGTCGTTTTCTTAATTACCAATATTACTTCTCTACTATCAGATGTAATTTTCATAAAATCAGCCATGGTTTTAGTTATGTAAAAAATCCAAGAATTTCCATGAACAGATAATTGCTTTTTCAATACATTCTCCTTACATTATGCATGCATTGTATTATTTTTATGCAATAATATATATTGCATAGGTATAGCATGGAATTTGCACAAAGGTTTATTATGCTATCTAAAGATATTGAAGAAGAATACAATTATTATTTAGAATACCTTAATGAAACACACTGTATACTAAAAAATATACTTAAAATTTTAGATGAAAAAATCTCTAATTCTCATCCTCATAGTGATAAACTTAGAGAACTAGAAAGCAATTTTTTTTATTTAGCAGATTTTGAATGTAAAATTAAAGAACTTTTAAACAATTCTATACTGGTACAAACCAGAGAAGAAAAGCTAAACAAAACTAAACATAGTATACTAATATTTCCAAAGTATCAAGATGAAGATATTTTTGTTGATCTAAATCATTCAATTGCTGATATCTGGAATTATTTTTAAAACTCCTATTACAGCTATCGGGTGCAAAAGTTGCACCCTACGTTTTAATTATTATTCACTAGTCACTAATAAAACTCCAATTATAGTATAGAAAATCTTTAAGAAATATATTATTATGTATTTATAAATTTAAAAGGTGAGGGGTTGATATATGAAAAAAATCTTGATTGTATTTATAATGTTTATTTTTACATCAGCTGTTTGGGCTGAAAATTATACGGTACAAAAACTACCTAATGGTCAGACAGTTATTGTATATGAAATTCATAATAATCCTATTGTAACTATTGATACTTGGATAAAGACAGGCTCAATCAATGAAACAGATGCTAATAATGGTGTCGCACATTTTTTAGAACATTTGTTTTTTAAAGGAACGAAAGCTCATCCGACTGGAGAAATGGATAGAATCCTAGAGTCAAAAGGTGCTGTTATAAACGCTGCAACAAGCAAAGATTTTACTCATTATTATATAACTATTCCTTCAGAATACTTTGATACAGCAATGGATTTACATTCAGATATGCTTTTGAATCCGCAAATTCCAAGAAAAGAGCTTGAGCAAGAAAGAAAAGTTGTACTAGAAGAAATTTCTAAAGACGAAAATAATCCTTCTAGAAAAGTATACGATAACTTAAATGATATGATGTATACTACCCATCCTTATAAAAGAAAAGTAATCGGCTCAGAAAATATAATAGGTACAATAAGACGAGAAGAAATCTTAGATTATTTTAATAAATTCTACGCACCATCAAATATGGTAACTATAGTAGTAGGTGATGTTGATACAGCAAAAGCTATTGAAAAAATCAGCAAATGCTTCGCACAAGAATATAGAAAGCCTATTAAAACCAACTTCAAATCAGAAAATCAATTACAAAGCCAAAAACGCAAAGTAGATTATACAGATGCTCAATCAGGCTATTTAATGATGGGATTTAGAGGGGTAAATATAAGTAATAACGACACTTATGCTTTAGATATTCTTGCAGAAATTCTTGGTGGTGGAAAGTCTTCAAGATTATATCGAGATATTAAAGAACAAAAAGGCTTAGCTTATTCAATTTCTGCATCAAATGGAAGCTATAAAGATGATGGAATATTTTATATTAGTGCAAATTATGTTCCTTCTAATTTAGAGAAACTTGAAAAATCAATTTTCGAAGAAATAAAAAATATTCAAAAATACGGAATAACAGAAGAAGAACTTGAAAGGGCAAAAAATATAATTATCCAAGATACCTATTATTCAAGAGAATCAACCTCAAATATATCATCAGAATTAGGATATATTTACGCGCTTACTAACAGTTCGCAAATTTATGATAATTATGTAGAAAATATCAAAAAAGTAACAATAAATCAGGTTAATGCGGCCGCTGATAAATTTTTAGGAGCAAATAAGGCTGCAATTTCAGTTGTGCTTCCCAAATCAATGGAGAAAAAAGAAACAAAAGCTGAAATAAAACACACTGCAACAAAAATTTCAGAGCATAATGGGACTACAAAATATTCTATAGATAATGGAGCTACATTACTTATTAATGAAAATAAAAACAACGATATTATAGCAATAAGCATTATTGCAAAAGGTGGAGAATTCCTAGAAACAATACCTGGGGAAGGCACGCTTGTCGCAGAGACTATGCTTAAGGGTACAAAAAAATACTCATCCCAAGAGCTTGCACAAATTTTAGATGAGAATGGTATTCAAATTAGCCCTTCTTGTAGTGAAGATTATTTCATAATAAATGTTCAAACTACAACAAGACAACTGGATAAGACTCTTGAAATCTTAGACGAAATTGTCAATAACTCAAATTTTGACGATTATGAGCTTGAAAAGAAACGTTCAGAGCTTCTTTCTAAAATAAAACAAACTCGTGATCTACCAATGAATATTGCTTTAGAAAATTTTAAAACTGCAATTTTTGAAGGAAGCGTATACTCAAATTCAAATAAAATTCTTGAAAAAAGCCTCCCATCAATAGAACGAAAAAATGTTCTTGATTATTATAATAAAATCTTAAATTCTAAAAATGTAATAATTTCAATTAATGGGAATGTTGATACAGAAAAAATGATATCAGCCTTTGGCTCAATTATTCCTAATAAGAACTTAGATAAAGTAGATTTCTCAAAATTCAAAGTAACTAAACTAAATAGTCCAAAAATTATTTCACAAAAAATAAATAATCTTGAAACATCTTGGCTATTTTTGGGCTGGCAAGCAAGTGGTGTAGAAAATAAAAAAGATTTTGTCACTCTAAAAGTTATTAATACAATTCTAGGCTCAGGAATGAGCTCAAGACTGTTCAGAAATCTTCGTGAACAAGATGGACTTGCTTATCAGCTAGGCTCAAGCTATTCTCCTAAAATGCTTGGTGGAATATTCCTAACATATATTGGAACAAATCCAAATTCACTAGACTATTCAAAAAAGAAAATGTTTGAAGAAATGAATAGATTAAAAATTGAATTTGTATCTGATAGAGAACTACAAGATGCAAAAGATAGATTAAAAGGCGGTTTTATAATCGCGATGGAAACAAATTCAGAAAAAGCATCAAATATAGGTCTATTTGAAGCTTTCGGATTTGGATATGACTTTTTGAATACTTATACTAAAATGATTGATGAAGTGACAGCCTCTGATATTATTAGAGTAGCTAACAAATATTTCAATAACATTTATGTAGAATCGGATGTAAGAAGATAATGAAAATACTATGTTTTGGAGACAGTAACACTTTTGGGTTTAATCCTATTGACGGGGGCAGATATCCTGCAAATATTCGTTGGAGCGGTATTTTAAAAGAGGAATTAAATACAAAAGCAAAAATCGTAGAAGCAGGCTGCAACAACAGAACTTGTGTCGCAAATAATCCTGCTGGAGAGCTATTTTGCGGCACAAAAATCTTTCCTAAAATTTTAAACCAAGATTTTTCTCATATTATAATCGGATTAGGTATAAATGATTTACAAAAAATTTATGATATCAAGCCTAATGATTTAGAAAATGGACTAGAGCAATTAATTAAGACTGCAAAAGAAAAGATACCATCTGTTGAAATTATACTTCTTTCTCCCAATGAAATTACAGAGAATATCCTAAATAGTAATTTTAACGTATTATTTGATGAAAGCTCTATCAAAAAATCAAAAGATATTTTTAAAATATATGAAAATCTTGCCAAAAAATATAACTGCAAACTAATTGATTTAAATAAAATAGCAAAAGTCTCAAATATAGACGGTCTCCATTATTATCCGGAAGAACATAGACTTATTGCAGATGCTATTTTAAATATTTTGAAAATATAAAGAACTCCTCTAATTTGACAAAATTAGTAAAAAAGTTTATCATATTATTTAAGTTAGGCAACCCTAACATTAAAGAGGAATAGTATGCAGATACTTAAAATAACACCGTTCAATAATTATCAAAATAAATATACAAGCTTTGAAGGGAAAAAAATTCCTGTAGAATATAGTGATTTGAAAGTTTTTTATCATCACATATATGAATATAAAAAAGGGATCAGAAATCTTATTTTAACAACAGAAAAAGCTGAATATAAAAACAGTATAGAAAATAGACTCAAGCGAGAAAATATTGACTATGTGATCCACGATATCTCTAATAATAAAATTAATGTTTATTTTGGAGCAAAAGAATGTGTTGATGTTGTAAAAACATTTAATTCTAAGCTCAATGAACTCACTCCAGAACAAGATTTTATGCTTGGAATTATGCTTGGATATGATAGAGTAAAACAGTGCGAAAGATATATGAAAATCAAAAATAAGATTATTAAGATTGGAAAACAACCTCTTTAAGCTCATATTTTATAATCTTACTTAAATCATCAAGAGATAACTCGACCTGATATCCAATTTTTCCTGCACTAAAAATTATCGTTCCAAAATTCTTAGCAGAGGAATCAATTACTGTTTTGAAAAATTTCTTCATTCCAATAGGAGAGCATCCGCCATGAACATATCCAGTAAGAGGCAATAAATCTTTTTGTTTTAACATCTCAACAGATTTTTCACCTACAGCTTGAGCAGCTTTTTTTAAATCAAGCTCTTTTTCTACAGGGAGCATAAATACATAATGATTACCTGATTTAGATGTAGTAACAAGAGTTTTAAACACTTGCTCAGGATTTTGCTGTAGAACTTTTGCAACATCAGCCCCACTAATAGCATCCGTATCCGCATAAGAATAATGCTTATATTGCACCTTTGCTTTATCCAAAATTCTCATCACATTAGTTTTATAATCACTCATAATTTGGCTCGATATTTTTAACTTTCTGCAGAATTATCAGTAGCATTTTCAATCTGTCTTTTGAATGAACAAGTTCTGCTAGAACATACCTCAAACTCACCATTTTTAGTTACTTTTTTTACTAATAGTTCACCACATTCAGGGCAAGTATTTCCGGTAGGCTCATCCCAAAGAGCAAAAGAACACTCAGGATAACGGTTACATCCGTAAAAAATCTTTCCATATTTAGATTTTTTTTCTATAATAGTTCCCTCGCCACACTTTGGACATTTAACTCCAGTAGAGCGAACATACTTTTTACGATTATTACACTCTTTGCATTCTAAATATTTCCCATATGGTCCAATTTTCATGACCATATCGCCACCACATTTTTCACATTTTTCATCAGCAACTTGCGGCTCTTGTTTTTCACTATCTACATCATCTAATTCTAAACTATTATTTAAAGAAATAATTGTTTTACATTCAGGATATCCTGAACAGCCTAAAAACTGAGTGCCAAAACGACTTGTTTTAACAAGCATAACTTTTCCACAATTAGGACACTTTTTATCGCTTTCTATAACAACCTTTTGAGCGGTTTTCATAACAGAGTTTACAACTTCCATAAAAGGAGAATAGAACTCTTTTAAAACGACATTCCATACAGCTTTTTTCTCTGCAATTAAGTCCAACTTTTCTTCCATGCCGGCTGTAAACTTATAGTCCATAATATCAGCAAACTGACTAACCAGCTGCTTACAAACAGTTCTACCAAGAAGTGTTGGGACTAGAGCTTTATCTTTTTTCTCTACATATTTTCTTGTCTGAATAACTGTAATAATTGTTGCATAAGTAGATGGACGTCCAATACCATGTTCTTCTAGAGCTTTAACTAAAGAAGCTTCATTATATCTTGGAGGAGGTTGAGTAAAGTGTTGTTTTGGAAGAATTTCCTTACATTTCACTTTATCACCTTTTTCTAAATCAGGAATTTTTGCATCAGCCTCTTTTTCATCCTCTTCTGCGTCATTATATAATTTTAAAAATCCATCAAATAAAATTTTACTTGTTCCAGCCTTCAAATTATAATCTCCAGCTTTTATATCAATAGTCTTATTCGCAATTTCAGCCGGAGCCATTTGAGAAGACATAAATTTATCCCAAATTAGTTTGTATAATTTGTACTGTTCAGCTGATAAATACTGTTTAATACTCTCAGGAGTTCTTTCAGGATAAGATGGACGTATAGCTTCGTGAGCATCTTGTACGTTTTGTTTACCTTTAACATAAACATTAGTTGTTGCAGGATAATATTTTTCACCATAGTTTTGAATAATAAAATCCTTAGCCATTTGATGAGCATCATCAGAGATTCTTACACTATCAGTTCTCATATAAGTAATTAAACCGACAGGAGTCCCATCTATTTCTATACCTTCATACAATTTTTGTGCAACCTGCATTGTCTTTGAAACACCAAAACCTAGCTTTGAGCTTGCAGCTCTTTGTAGAGTAGATGTTATAAATGGAGCAGTTGGCTTTCTTTTAGACTCTTTTTTTGTAACTTTATCTACAATAAATTCTGTTTCAGGATTTAGAAGAAACTCTTTTACTTTATTAGCTTCTTCTTCATTATTAATCTCTATTTTTTTATTTTTATATTTATTAACTTCGGCCTCAAAAAGTTTACCATCTTTGTCCATAATTGTATGAACCGACCAGTATTCTTTTGGAACAAAAGCTTCAATTTCTTCTTCTCGCTCACAAATCATTCTAAGAGCAACTGATTGTACACGTCCAGCTGATAAACGATAATTACCGAGTTGCTTCCAAAGAACTGGAGATAACTTATAACCCACTAATTTATCTAAAATTTGTCTAGTCTGCTGAGCTTTCACTTTATCCATATCAATTTGACGCGAATGCTCAACTGCATATTTAACAGCCTTTGGAGTAATTTCATTAAACTCTATTCTAAAGACTTTATCATCAGGCACTTCTAAAAGCTCCCTAACGTGCCAAGCAATAGCTTCCCCTTCTCTATCAGGGTCAGATGCAAGATAGATTTTATCAGAACGCTTTGCTAATTCGTTCAGCTTTGTAACAACTTTCTTTTTTTCGGGAATTATAACATATGTAGGTTTGAAATCATTATTAACATCAAAGCCTAATACATTTTCAGGTAAATTTCTTACATGACCAAAACTAGCCTCTATTTGATAGCTATCGCCTAAAATCTTTTTAATAGTCTTTGATTTAGCTGGAGACTCTACTATTACTAAAGCTTTTTCTTTTTTTGATTTAGTTGTTTTTTTCTCACTTACTGCTGCTGTCATGCTTTTGTATACCTATCACCCTCAATTTGCTTAATCAAACCTTTTATTTCCATCATTGTCAAAAGAGTCAATAAATCTGTAGTTTCAATCTTTGTAGCAGACTGAATCTCATCAAACCCTTTCGGCTCAATATCTATTATATCAAAAATTATTTTTTCTATACTACTAAGCTCTATATTTTCTTGTTTATCTTCTTTTAACGCAGTAACTTCCCAGCCCAGATAATTCAATATATCCTCACCTTTTGTTACAATCCCTGCACCATCTTTTATTAATTTATAAATTCCTTCTGTATTAGAATTTGTAATTGCACCAGGAATGCACATAAGCTCACGACCTTGATCTAAAGTCAAATTAGCAGAAATTAAAGCTCCACTTTTCAATGCGGCTTCACCTACAACTGTACCATAGCTTAGACCAGTAACAATTCTATTCCTTTCTGGAAAGCGGAATTTTAAAGGTTCAAACGTTGGATAGTATTCAGTAACTATAGCCCCACAACCTGACTCGATTTGTTCGTAAAGCCCTTTATTCGTACTTGGATAGGTAAAATCAAAACCACTTGCTATTACCCCTATTGTTTTCAAATTATTATCAATAGCACTTTTATGAGCAACTGCATCTATACCGGCAGCTAGACCTGATACAATACAAAGATCAGTGCCTGCTAATTCAGAAATAACTTTATTTACTCCTTCTTTTCCGTTAAAACTTGCCTTTCTTGAGCCAACAAAAGCAACTGTTCTTTCTAAATTACATGAAAATAAATTACCTTTATAATACAACACCATCGGAGGATTAGAAATTTGAGAAAGCATATAAGGATATTCAGGAGAATCAAAAGTTATAAAACTAAGCCCTCTTTTATAGACCTCATCAAATACTCTATCAGGTTCAATTTTCTTTCTTTTTTCAAGAAAATTTTCCGCTTTTTTAATACTCAAACCTTCAATCTGTTTTAAGTCAGAATATGAAGATTTATAAGCAGTCTCAATATCACCAAAATAGTTATACAATCTTTGGATAAAAGTAGAATCCAATTGTTCAATTGCAGAAAAAGCTATCCAATACTTTTCATTCATAATTTAGCTTTTATTCTTTCAATCAGCTTAGTAACACTATCTTTTTCTTCTTGTGGAATATCAAAGTTGATATAATCTTCAAAGTACTCAATAGCATCGTCAAAGTCTTCTCTAGCAAGAAATAATATCCCAACTTTTTTATACGCAAGAGTAAATTTATCATTCACAGCAATTGCTTTTAAATAATTAGAAATCGCTTTATCAATTTCATTATTAGCTTCATAAGCTTGAGCTAAGGAATAATACAATAATTCATTATTTTCTTTATATTCAATAACATTTTCAAAGTTAGAAATAGCGCTCTCATAATCACCTAATTCAAAAAAGACATGTCCTAAATCATAGTAAGCATCATAATTTTCTGGCTCACCATCAAGTACACGCTCTAATTCTACTATAGCATCCTCAAATCTTTGATCTTCTATATAGACTCTTGCTAGTAAATGCGCAATAGTTAAATTATCTTGAAGCTCGTAACTTCCCCTTTGTAATGTTCCTATAGCAGAAGGAAGGTCTCCTGCTTTATAATATAAATCAGATAAATTAATATATGCTTGAGCTAGCTCAGGATCCAAATCTAAAGCTTTGGTATAAAAATTTTCAGCTTGTTCAAAATTTCCAATACAAGAATATGCAACCCCTAAATTATTATATACCTGAGCATTATCAGGTTCTGTTTCTAATACAGAACTAAATGCATCAATAGCTTCTTCGTATTTTTTCTCTTTAAATAGGCTCATAGCCTTATCAATTTTTTCTGACATTATAAATCCTCTTCATCTTTTGTATCAATATTATGAATTACAGTTCTGACATTTCCCTCTGCAACAAAATCCTTAGGATTCATTGTCATTTTTATTTTATCAGCAATGATATCTTTATCTTGCTGCACTATTTTAGACCTACCAACAAAATAAACTTCGTTTGGTTTTCCGGTTGTAGCATCTGGGAATACTGAAACCTTTGGACCTTGAGCATAATAGTCATCATACCAAATTTTAACATGCCCACTTCCTATATAAGAATTTTGTTTTTTATGATATTGCTGATAATCAGAATGTATAATAAGTTTTTTTCCATCATCAGAAATAGCAACCGTCTTAGTATTTCCTGTAACACTCATTTCTTCCGTTATTGGATTATATACAAAATGATGTCCTTCTGATTCATTTTGAGCTTGTTTTACTTTTGCATTACCAATTAAATCAATACGCTGTAGCCCACCTTTTTG
>CALVAL010000026.1 GCA_944325535.1 Candidatus Gastranaerophilales bacterium | reverse complement strand
GATACATTATTTTTTTTATAGTCGACTGTGATTTTAAAAAGAGTTCAGTTTCATCTTTTACTAACTTTAATATTCTTTCTATATCACTATCTTTTTTTATATCTTCATCAATATATAAAGATTCTTCAAACCAATAATTTCTTTTTTTATTGTACATTCCGTTAAGATATAATTTTTGCGCTAAAGCCGTGTTTCTAGGATTCATAAGAACATTTAAAATATGTGTATTTTCATGCATAATAGCTACAAAATTATCAACACTCACTCTTGAATTTTTTGTGGTAGGAATTTCAATAGTTTGTCCCTTAAGTCCTCCAAATAAACCATATATGTAATTAGATACTCCATCTGTATCTTCAGTATTTTTTAATGATAAAACTTTTATTCTTTTTCTTTCAGGTAATATTTTTTTATATACATCTTTTATTTCTTTGAGCTTTGGAGAGCCTTTTTGGAACAAGTCTTGGAAGGAATAAAAAAACTCTTCATTTAGTTTCGAGACTAATTTTTGCCTATCAGCAATAGAACCTTTAGTTATATTATAAGAAAATTTTACAGCACTATTTACTCGCATATAAGCATTAAACCACAAGCAAGAAATTTTTTGCTAGTAAATTGGGGGAAAATACTATTAACAATTAATAGTTAACAAGATTATAAATGCAAAGCCTATTCAAAACTAAAGCAATAATGTTTATAATGTCTCTTGCATTACCTAAATTATTTTTATACTAATCTTGTTTTACAAAATTGTGAAAAGAAGAAAACAGCCAGTCTTTTAAGTTTTAACAAGTCCATGTTAGCTGGATTGTAATGGATATAGGTTGATTTTAAAAAAACTAGAAATATACTAAAAAAGAGTCCGAATGGACTCTTTCTAAATGGAGGAGGAGGTGGGATTCGAACCCACGGTACGCTCGCACGTACGACGGTTTTCAAGACCGCTCCAATCAACCGCTCTGGCACTCCTCCAAAGATATTTAATTGGTAACAAATCTATTCTACATAAAACATTTTTTTTTGTAAAGAGGATTTTAATTATTAATTTTTTGTTATAGAATATTCTTTAAGGGAAGGATATCCATGTTTGATTATTTAAAAGGTCTGATTGCGGATAAAAAGAGTTCATCAAAAGGGCTTTTTGTTTCTATAGAGGTATCAGGAGTCGGATATTTACTTGAAGTAACGGAAAAAGATTTTCCTAATTTTGAAGTGAATGAAGAGGTATTGAAAAAAATCTATGTCCATCTCGCTCATAGAGAGGATGTGATGGCTTTATATGGATTTATTTCAAAAGAGACTCGCGATATTTTTCAAATTCTTTTATCAGTATCAGGGGTTGGGGCAAAAATGGCAATTGCTCTATTAAGTGAATTTGATGCGTGTGATTTGATTTCTCTTGTAATAGATGGCAATTTTAAGGAGTTGACTAGAGCAAAGGGGGTGGGACCGAAGTTAGCGCAGAAGATTATTCTAGAGCTTAAAGATAAGCTTATGAGAGTAGATATCCCTAAGTGTAGTTTTTCTACAATACCTCAATCTCAGGCTTTTGAAGATACACAAGCCGTGCTATTATCATTAGGCTATAGTGAGGGAGAAATTGGGGATGCAATTAGTAAAGTAGTATCAACCATAGATGATAAGTCGGATTCGGAAGAAGTTTTAAGAAAAGTACTTACAATTTTATCAATGTAAATATTTGTAAATTTATAAGATGTAACAAGCAAAAATAATTTTCACCGGGTTTAGATTTATCAGAAGTAGAATAAGAAGGTGAAAATGAATTTAAGAATATCGACCACAATGACAAATATAATCCCTAAACTAAGCTTCAAAGGGAATGAAAATGATAAGCCTAAAATGGAAAATCGTTTAGAAAAGACTCCAAAGGCAGATACATTTGAGATGTCTGTTGGGTACATAAATGATACTCATGGTCAGACTAATAATATGATGAGAATTTTATCAGGTATTGATGGTGATTTAAAATTATCAGCTGGTGATAATGATATTGGTGATGAGAAAAATGCTGCAATACATTTAGCAACAACAAAATTTTTAAATATAGCTGATATAAAAGGCTCAGCACTAGGTAACCATGAACTTGATATGTCTCAAAAAGATTGTATTGATGCAATTAATAGATTTAACGGTGAAATGTTGGCTGTTAATTTTGAGCAAACTCCAATTGAAGAACAAGATTTAGATGAAATAGAGAAGAACAAACGTGCAGATTTAAAAAATCATTTAAAAAAATCTACTATTGTAGAGGTGAAGGGTGAAAAAATAGGGCTTATTGGGGCTACACCTACTGATTTATTAGAACGATTAACTCATCCTAATTATTATAAGGATTGTACTGTAGATGATTTAGATGATACAATCGAGCTTGTGCAAGAAGAAATTGATAATTTGAAGAAGCAGAATGTTAATAAAATATTTTTACTTTCTCATATGGGGCATAAGCGAGATAAAGAATTAGCTGAAAAAGTTGATGGTATTGATGTAATAATTGGTGGTCATACACATGAGCTTTTAAAAGGTATCAAGGAAGGCGAAAATTTATTATATTCTAAATCCGGTGAGCCTGTAATAATTACAGAAGCCGGCAGAGATGGAAATTATTTTGGGAAACTAAATTTAACTTTTGATAAAAATGGTGTAATTACCAAGGCTCAAAATAACTTAGGTGAGACTCGTTTATTTCATAAAAATATGATTAATCAGTATGTTTTCGATAATTTATTAGGAGTTCCTGAAAAAGTTGGATATGTGAAAGTAGCGCCTCCACCACCAAAGAGTTTAGTAGAGGAAAATCCTCATGCAAACTTTGTTTGTGATGCGATGCGTGAAATGACAAATTCTGACATTGCACTATGGCATCATAGTGGTGTAAGAAACTTTTTCCACGAAGGTGAAATCGATTCAAGAGATGTAAAAGATATGGCTCCGTTTCTTGATTATGTTGTAGTAGCTGATGTTTCAGAAAAAACAATTGTTGAGTCATTTAAAAAAGCAATTGAAGTTACTTATGATTCTCCAGCACATAAGCCTGGTTTATTTGCTGTATCAGGACTTAATTATACAGTAGATCCTGAAGAGGGTGAACTTGTAGATATGAATTTTATTGATAAACATGGAAATGAAATAAAAATTGATGTTGAAAACCCAAGAGAAGACAAATTTTATAGAGTTGCTGCAGATGAATTTTTAATGTCTGCTGGTGCAGATTATAATGTTCTAGCTCCAGAGGAACTTTATGTAGAAAAGTATCCTTTTGATAAAGATGTTTTGACTTGTGAATATATAAAAGGACTAAAACAACCTTTAGTAATAGACCAAGTCGGACGTATAAAATTCAAACAAGATGACTAGTAGCAAAATTTATTTTTAGATGTTTTATTATTAAAAAGCAGGAAAGTATGATAAACAAACTATCATTATCAAAAACCAACCAATATACATTTACATTTAGAAGAAATAATGATTCTAAAAATAATAACTTGGAAAAATCTCCAAAGCAGGATATCTTTGAAATGTCTGTAGGATATGTAAATGATTTACATGGTCAGACTAACAATATGACAAGAATTTTATCAGGTATAAAAGGTGATTTAAGACTATCTGCAGGTGATAATAATATAGGTGATGAAAAAAATAAAGCTGTTAATCGTGCTGTAATAAAATTCATGAATATGGCAAATATTAAAGGCTCAGCACTTGGTAATCATGAAATGGATACTCGTCAAAAAGACTTTGTAGATACTGCTAAAGATTTTAAAGGAGATTATTTTGCAGTAAATTTAAAACAAGCCGCTAAGGATACATTAGGTGTCGATGATGAAGAGTTTGAACATGATGAGTTGAATAAAGTTATAAAAAAATCTTCAATAATAGAGGTGAAGGGTGAAAAAATAGGTTTAATAGGTGCTGCTCCTATTGATTTAAAGGAAAGAGTTACTCATCCTGCTTATCACAATGATTGTTCGGTAGATAAGCTAGAAGATACGATAGAGGATATTCAAGAACAAATTGATGAACTAAAAGAAAAGGGTGTAAATAAGGTCTTCTTACTTTCTCATATGGGTAATACAACTGATAAGATTGTTGCAGAAAATACTAAAGGTATAGATGTAATAATTGGTGGTCATACTCATGAATTGATTAAAGATATTAAAGAAGGTGAGAATTTATTATATTCAAAGGCGGGTGAACCAGTAATAATAACTGAGGCAGGAAAAAACGGAAATTATTTTGGCGAGCTTAATTTAACTTTTGATAAAGATGGTGTAATTACTAAAGCTCAAAATAATTTGGGAGAGTCTAGGCTATTTGCTAAAAATTTGATTAATCAGTATGTTATTAATCAAATTTTAGGGGAACCTGAGATTGTTGGTACTGTGAAGCATGTAGCACCACCTCCTAAGACTCTAATAGAAGAGAATGCTCATGCTAATTTTATGTGTGATGCAATGCGTTATGAATTAGGTGTTGATATTGCACTATGGAACAATAGCGGTACAAGAAGCTTTTTCCAAGCTGGAACTATAGATTCAAGAGATATAAAAGATATTGCCCCTTTCGAGGATAGAGTATCGGTTGCAAATGTTTCTGAAAAGAAAATAGTTGATATGTTTAAAAAGACAATAGAAGCAACTTATAGAACTCAAGGTAATAAGCCTGGTCTGCTTGCTGTATCAGGACTTAATTATACGGTAAACCCTCAAAAGGGAAAATTAGTCGGAATGAGTTTTGTTGATAGAGATGGTCAGGAACATAAAATAGATATTGAAAACCCTAGAGAGGATAAGTTCTATAGTGTCGCTCAGGATTCATTTATGATGTTTGAGGGTGCTGATTTTGATGTATTAGCTCCAAAAGAAGAGTGCGTAAATTATCCTTTTAATAAAGACTTTTTAGCTTGTGAATATATAAAACACCTAAATGAACCTGTAGTAATTAATCAAACAGGTAGAATAAAATTTGAAATTTAATAGTTTATACTATTTCTTTTATTGCATGATGTAAGTATTTAGGTAATTCAGAAGCGAGTACTGAGTATTCGGTTAGCTCTTTAGATGCGATTTCGCCAGTCCGAGAATGCAAATATACTCCAAGCTTTGCGGCTTCAAATGTATTTAGTCCTTGAGCTAGTAGTCCTGCAATAATTCCTGCAAGGACATCTCCTGAGCCCGCTTTTGCAAGAGCTGAGTTTCCGTGTTGGTTTATAAATAATGTATTCCCATCTGTAATAATTGTTCTATGCGTTTTAAGTACGGCTACACAATTATATTTTTCAGCTAACTTCCTAGCACTGCCTTCAAGATCTCTTAAAATATCATCAAACTTTACCCCTAAAAGCCTTGCTGCTTCTAATGGATGAGGGGTAATAATTGAGTTTTGGGGTAATTCTATTTTTAAATTACTCAATATATTTAGTCCATCAGCATCAATTACTACAGGGACAGTATCTTTTTGTAACTTTTTTATAACATCTTTAAATAGCTTGTAGCTTTTGCGTTCTAAGCCTAATCCGCATCCTATTAAAATTGTAGAGTATTGCTTAATATTTCTTAATCCTTCCTCTCTTAAAAGGTACACTGCTTCTGGAAGAATTGCAGATACCGCTTTGATTATATCTTTTTCTGTCGCAAGTGCTACAAAGCCCCCACCGGTTTTAAGAACACTAACTGTTGATAAATAAGCGGCACCGATATAATTTTTTGAGCCTGAAAAATTCAGAACTTTTCCAAAAGTTCCTTTATTAGAATTCTGCTCTCGAGTTGGCATTTTATATTCTGACATGCTGTTTCCTATATTTTTTATAGACCAATCTGTCTTATTATTTCATAAGCTACAATAGCCACTGAATTTGATAAATTAAGGCTTCTTTGTCCTTCTACCATTGGAATTGTAATTGCACTTTCTTGTGTGACATATTCTTGTGGCAATCCCCTTGATTCAGGACCAAATACTATAAAATCATTTTCTTTGAATTTAATATCTGTATATTTTTTCTTGGATTTTGTAGTCAGGTAATAAAATCTACCTTGAGGGAACTCTTTATACAATTCATCCATTGAATTAATTCTATGTAGATCAACATTTTCCCAATAATCCATTCCTGCACGTTTTGTATATTTATCAGTAAGTGCAAATCCGAGTTTTCCTACAAGATATAATGATGCACCTGTGCAAGCGCATAATCTTGCAATATTTCCTGTATTTTGGGGAATTTCAGGCTCGTATAAAACTACATTAAATTTTCCCATTTTTATTAATCAGCTTTCTTTTCGAATAAATATTTTGCTTCAATTACTACAGGTAAGCCTCTTACTACACAGAATATAATTGCAAATACTGCAGCCCAAAAACCTATTGCCCAAATGATTTCACGATTAGGACATACAGGTATTTTTGCTGTAATTATAAGAACGAATGCTAATACTTTAGCTACAGCATAGCTTATTCTCATAAATTTTGAGCCTGTAATAAATTTGCAAATTGGATTAACTTGCATTCCAAAAGGAGTAAGTCCATGTTCCATCGCTGCGCTTCTAATTGTATCAGTAATGAAACCTCTTGTAATTGCAATTAATGGGAATAAAATGCTAATCCATCCCATAACGGCAAATAAAATCCAATATGTATTTTCTACTATTCTATCGCCCATTATATCTAGTAGAGCTCCGAATTTTGATTCTTCATGAAGTTTTCTTGCTACATATCCATCTACTCCATCTAAAGCAAAAGCTAGAATTGTAAGAGCAAGTGCCCAAATATAAGCAGGAGTATTGCCTTGATGACTATAAATTAGATATACTGCAAAGAACATTACAAAAATTCTGAATATTGAAATAAAATTTGCCATTTTTCCACCATTTTATCGGGATATTTTAGTATCGTTGTTTTTTTGAAATTTATCCTATCCCCTAAAAACAAATTTCAAATATAAAATTATACTTTCATTCTAGAAAGTGCAAAGTCTTTTTTATTAAGCTCTTCAAGTTTTGAGCCCATCATGATTTTTTCTGCTTCTTCTAGTACGCTAACTACCGCATATCCATTAGCACCGTCTGAACGAGCTTTTTGTCCTGATGCACAGCAGTTTACAAAGTGCTGACAAGCAAGTTTTAGAGGTTCTATTTCTAAATAATCAAGTGCATAATTTTGAGTATTAGCAGGCTTGAAGTTATCATAGACCTTTAATTTATCAGTAGGTGCTGTATCATCAAAAATTGCCGTAGCTTTTGTTCCTCTAACAAGTAATGTTACATGTTTTTGTGGAGTAATCCAGCTATCAGAAATATGTGCAATCATACCGCCTTCAAATTCTATTCCGATATGAGTGATATCCATAATATTATTTTTATCAGAAGAACATCCGATTGCTGAAATTACTTTCACAGGATTTTTACCTGTTACATATGCAATCATTGATAAGTCATGTGGTGCTAAGTCCCACATAACGCTTCTATCGTTTTTATGATAATTAACATTTAATCTATCACTTTGAGCATATACAGGTTCACCTAATACGCCTTCTTCGATTAACATCTTTAATCTGTTTACCGCCGGATGGTATAAAAGCAAATGGTCTACCATTAATACCAGCCCTTTTGATTCAGCTAGTTCTGTTAGAACTCTTGCTTCTTCTGCAACTGTTGAAATAGGTTTTTCAACATAAACATTTTTACCAGCTTCAAGCATAGCTTTAACTATTTTAAAATGAGTATGGCTAGGTGTTACAACTGCAACTCCTGTAATAGAGCTGTCGTTAATAATATCATTAAAATCCTTAGTTACTCTGACTCCAGGGAATTGTTCCTGTACAGTCTTTAAAGATTCATCATCTAAGTCACATACCATTTCTAACACATTTAGGTTGTAAAAATTTCGAACGATATTTTTACCCCAAATCCCAAATCCGATTACTGCTATTTTTTGTTCTTTCATACCTTCTCACTCTTTCATTAATTTATACTAATATTATATTACAACCTGATTTTTGAGTAAAGCAGAGCGGGAGAAATATTATTGTTAGTGACTAGTGAATAGTGAGTAGTGAATAGAAGGTTTAAAAAAAGAGCTGTGAAACTTTTTTTTATTATACATATTTTTCAAATTTTAAAATCCTAAAATTCTTAGCTTTGATTTACATTTTTTAATATTTTGTCAATTTTAGCTTTTATTTTGACTTTATATATGTATAAGGTTAGAAAGGTAATTTTTAATGGTGAATTCTATAGGTTATAATCCATATAGTTTTCAATCTCGCTATTTGATTCCATTTCAAGGTGCGGATTCTGCTAGCGTGCAGAATTATAATGCTGTAGAGTATACAGCTCCTAGTAATATACAAACTCCTTTAAATACTAGCATACCTAATGATATTGTAGAAATTTCTGCAGAGAATAAAATAAATGAAACAAGCAATCAAGAAAAGAAAAAGTCAGGATTGTCTACAGCTGAAAAAGCTGCTTTATGGATAGGTATCCCATCTCTTATTGGACTTGGTGCGTGGATAATAAGTAAAGGGAAAGTGAAACCTAAAGCTCTCACCGAAAAACAAGCTAAAGAATTAGAGCAATTAGTTTCTAGTGGGAAAATTGATAAACAATATGCCGAAATATTTAAAAATATGAATGGACTAGATATTGACCAATGGTTAGGAAAAACATATGGGAAATTATGTGATGACATGGGCTACCGGTTTAATTATGATATTCCTGAAATAAAAATTAGCACATTACATTCTACTGGAGGCTCCTCAAGTATAAATACAATAACTTTAAATATGCAAGGAGGCAAAACAACGCAAGCACAAATCCTTGGAACATTACGTCATGAATTAGAACATTTTAGACAAAAAGACCTTGTTTTCAGAGCCTTTGGGCAAGATGAATATATAAATGCAGAACTTCAGCCTATATTAAAACGCTTAAAATATAATGAAGCTCATTGTATTGAACAAACTGGCAAAAAATATTCCGAATTAACTCAGGCAGAAATTGATAAATATGTTGAACGTCATAAAGATATGCTTATTAAAGATTGTTCAAAACTAAGAAGCCTACTAGAAAGAAAAGGTAAAATAGGTGTGGGAACTTCTGAGTATAAAGAAGCTGAACGTTATTTGAACGCTATGAAAAATTATGAAGATCTTTCTATGTATGAAAATAATTTAACAGCAGAAAGCATAAAAGAAATGAGAAACAGAAATCCTGAAAGAGTCAAATTTTTACAAGATGTTTATAAACGATATAATGATAATGAATTAGAAGTCTGTGCTAGAAGAGAAGGTGAAAAAATTGAAAAAATGTATGAATTATTTGAAAGTATTTTATAGTTTGTATGTTATGTAAAGTTTAAACCAAAACTTCTTTTTTTAGGTTGAAGTCTAAAATGTATTTGATAATGATGATTGATATGTCATGAGTGGTGAGTGTATTAAATAGAATCATTTTAATTTTGTTAGTTATTTAAATAAACAGCTTTGATATAGAAGAAAATTTTTAAAAAATTAAAACTTCTTAACTTGATTAGTGAGGAGTGAATGGTGAATAGATTTTTTAACTTTTTCTAACCTACTAAAAACTTATCCCCTATGATTTCAAAGCTATTAGTTTTTTGAAATGTTAATTACATTTCCCCAATTACATTTTACAAACTATATCTCCCAAATTATATTTACCCCCCCCCCTTGCAATTTATTTTTGTTAGCAATATAACGGTACTTGGAAAAAATTAGTAAAGTAGTTTTGGGAATGTAAATAGTTATGAAAATTTATTTTTTATCAATGATCTTACTACTTTTGGGTGCAATAATTTCAATAGTAGTAAAAGAAAGAGCGAAGTTTAAAGTATGCTCTATTTTCACATTTATTTCAGCAGTAATGCTATGGATTCCATCTTTGTTGGTTCTATTAACAGGTATCCCTATGAGTCAGACATTTTATATGTCTCCAATTCTAGGCGATGTTAGCTTCGTTATAGATCCATTATCAGCATTTTTTGTGTTGGTAATTTCAACGATGAGTTTCTTTGGAACAGTCTATGCAAATGGGTATATGAAACCTTATTTTGATAAGGGTATGAATATATCATCTCATTGTTTCTTTTTAATGATGTTAATTGCAGCAATGATTATGGTAGTTACTGTTCAAAATGCACTATTCTTTTTAATCGTTTGGGAATTGATGTCATTATCATCATTCTTCCTTGTAATATTCGAAGGTGAGAAAAAAGAAGTTTTATCAGCAGGTATAAAATACTTAGTTTACATGCATTTATCTGTAATATTTATAATTGCAGCTTTTGTAATGTTAAACTTACAAGCAAACAGCCTAACATTTGCTGATTTTGCGAATGTACTACAAGGAAACGAACAGTTTGCTAATATCGTATTTTTCTTAGCATTTTTAGGTTTTGGAATAAAAGCCGGTTTTGTTCCTTTCCATAACTGGTTACCGGATGCTCACCCTGCAGCTCCTAGTCATGTATCTGCAATTATGTCAGGTGTTATGATTAAGACCGGTATTTATGGTATTTTAAGAGTTATTACTTTGATGGGGACTCCATCTAAGTATGTTGCATATACAGTATTTGTTGTTGCATTAGTAACAGCAATGTATGGTATTTTATATGCTTTAGCTCAAAGAGATTTGAAAAAACTTTTAGCATATTCAAGTATTGAAAATATTGGTATTATAGGTCTTGGTATCGGCTTAGGTCTAATAGGTCTAACATATAATCAACCTCTAGTTGCAATGCTTGGATTTGCAGGTGGTATTTTACATATTATGAACCACTCAATTTTCAAAGAGCTTATGTTCTTTGGAGCAGGTTCTGTATACAATCGTACTCATACAAGAGATATGGAAGTATTAGGCGGTTTGATTAAAAAAATGCCTAATACAGCGTCTTTATTTATAATAGGTGGTGCTGCAATTTGTGGTCTACCTCCTTTTAATGGTTTTATAAGTGAATTTTTAATTTATTTTGGAATGTTAAAAGGTACAATTGGAAGCAATACCGCTTTATTTATAACTCTTGTATTAGCTATTGCAGGTCTTGCAATGGTAGGTACAATGGCAATGCTTTGTTTCTCAAAAGCAGCAAGCATAACTTTCTTAGGTCAGCCTAGAGATGAAGCAATATACAGTAGAGTAGAAGGTGATGTCCCAAAATCAATGTGGATACCAATGGCTATTCTAGCTGTTATTACTCTAGTTATAGGTCTAATGCCACAATTCTTTGTTGCAATTTTACTAGGACCAATAAGTATGTTTGTTAAAGCTCCTTGCATTATGGTTCCTATGACAGTAATTAATATGATGCAAATATTAGCAGTATGTTTCTTTATACTTGCTGTTTTGATAATTGTTATGTATTGCATAAAAGCTTTTGCAAGAAAGAAAGTTGTAGAACACTCTACTTGGGGCTGTGGATATAACAGAGGTAATGCTCATGTTCAATATACAGGTGCTTCTTATGTAAGCTTATTCTTATCAACTCTTAAACCATTATTTAAAAGAGTTACACATATTAAAAAGCCTAAGGAATTATTCCCTAAAGAAGCTCATTATGAACAAAATATAGAAGATATTGAGGAAGCTTATATAGTTAAGCCATTATTAAAATGGGATGAAAGATTTTTATCAAAATTTGAAAGAATTCAAAGTGGTAATATTCAGCAGTACATTTTATATGGCCTAATCTTCCTTGTATTAGCAATAATCGGAATGATTTATTTAGGATAGGGGTGAAAGATGATTACATTATTATTTAATATATTAATTTTATTGCTTGCTCCATTCTTAATGATTGGTGTTATAAAAAAGACAAAAGCCTTTTTTGCAGGTCGTAAAGGGGTATCTATTTTCCAACCTCTTTGGGATTTCATAAGATTGATGAAAAAGGAATTTGTAATAAGTACAACAACCTCTTGGGTGTTTAAATTTGCTCCAACTGTTGGTTTTGCAACGACAATATTTGCAGCATTATTTGTACCTATGGCAGGTGGAATTTCAATAGTTAATATTCCTTGTGCTTTTATAGTTTTTGCTTATTCATTAAGTTTGGGAAAATACTTTGCTCTACTTTCTGCTATGGATACTGGCAGCAGTTTTGAAGGTATGGGTGCAGCGAGAGAAGCTTGTTTTTCAACAATAGTTGAGCCAGCATTCTTTATAGCAATGGCTTCAATAGTTGCGCTTACCGGACATTTTTCATTCGCAAATTTAAGAATGATTCTTGAAAATGCCGGTGTATATGGCGTTATGATTATTGCATTATTAGCAGTGACATTATTTATAATGTTATTAATAGAATGTTGCAGAGTCCCTGTAGATGATCCTACTACTCACTTAGAGTTGACTATGATTCATGAGGTTATGATTTTAGACAACTCTGGTATGGATTTAGGCTTAATTACTTGGGCTTCAGCAATAAAAATGTTATTGTTTGAATCTTTAATTGCTAATTTAATAATCCCATCTTCATTAGTAGGATGGCAAGCTATATTAGCATTCGTAGCAGTGATTTTCGTATTATCAATAATAATCGGAATGGTAGAGTCTTCTATGGCAAGATTTAGAATGACTCACGTATTCGAATTTATCTTCGTAATGACTCTTACTGCTTTGTTAATTCTAGCTTTAGTTACTTATAGAGTATATGGTGGCTAGGTAGTAATTATCGGTATGAAGATATAAAGGAAAAAAGAGGTAAATAAAAAATATTATGGAAAACATATTTATAATTTTATTAGGTTTATCTATGATATACATTGCAGCAACAAGTCGGCTATCAGCTCATGTTAATATGTTGATTGCTCAAGGTTGGTTATTGTTCTTTGTATGTCTTACAGGTTTTGCAAAAGAGCCTTGGTTTAATTTGAATATGATATCAGGACCAGAAGCTATTGTTGCAAATATGCCACATATTATTGGATTTTTATTCGTAATGATAGAGACTTTGATAGTAAAGGCTTTAGTAATTCCGATATTTTTGAATAAAGTCTTGAAAAAGACTCATGCACACAGAGATACGGATGCTAATATTCCTCATTTCTATTCATTGTTTATTTCAAGTGTAATTTTATTTGCAGGATTTATGGTTGCTAATATTCATGCAGCGGATTTTAAAATGGTATCTCCAATGTATTTTGGTGTATCAATTGCAATAATTATTACAAGCCTTTGGCTTATTACGATTAAACATACTGTATTATCAAATGTTATAAGTTTTATAACGATGGAAAATGGTATTTTCTTGCTATCACTTTCTGTAGCAAAAGAAATGCCAATAATCGTAAACTTAGGCGTTTTACTTGATATTTTTATCGCCGTATTCATTTTAGGAATGTTAGTAAAAGAAATTAATAATGAATTTGACGATTTAGAAGTTTCACAATTATCAGATTTGAAGGACTATGAGTACAATGATTAATTTAATTTTATTATTTCCGCTATTAGCGTGTTTGATACTATTTATATTTAAAAATAGAGCTTTAAATAATTGGATGGTAAATTTATATGCGCTTATACATTTTGTAGTTTCATCTGCATTATGTTTAAATATAGATTTTCTTCCTCAATGGGCTGCAAGTAAGTTCTTTGCAGTAGATAATACTAATAAGATTTTCTTGATGGTAATGTCAATAGTTTTCTTAGCTGTTGCAATTTACAATAATGGTTATTTAAGAAATGATAGCTCTCTTACAAGAAAATTAAGACATTATACATATATGCTATTATTCTTTGTATTTTCAATGACAGGAGCGATTTTAAGTACAAACTTAGGTGTTGCTTGGGTATTTATTGAAGGTACAACTCTAGCTAGTGCATATTTAATTTATTTCCATAAAACTAAGCATTCAATCGAAGCAGCTTGGAAATATGTTTTCATCTGCTCAATCGGTATTGCTTTAGCTTTTGTTGGGATAATCTTATTAACAGTTGCAACTGGAAATTTGAATTCATTATTCTATAGTGATTTATATAATAATGCAGCTTTATTTAATCCTTTTTGGTTAAAGTTAGCATTCGTATTTATATTATTTGGTATTGGTACAAAAATGGGGCTTGCTCCTGTTCATTTTTGGTTACCTGATGCTCATGCTGAGGCACCATCTCCAATATCAGCATTATTATCAGCAACTCTATTAAATTCAGCATTTTTAGTAATTTTAAATGTATTTAGAGTAATGACTCTTTCCGGTTGTGATAGTTATGCAAGAATTATGTTATTTACAATGGGATTTTTATCATTATTTATAACAGCAGTGTTTGTATATCATATAAATAATTACAAAAGAATGTTAGCATACTCTTCTATAGAAAATATGGGTATATTAGCTATAGGAACCGCTTTGGGCGGAGTTGGTATGTTAGCTGCGATGATTCATTTAATAGGTCATTCATTAATTAAGGCATCTTTCTTCTTAACTTCAGGAAATGTGCTTGAGTTATATGAAACTAAGAAAATAAAATCTGTAACAGGTCTATTAAAAAAAGATAGAGCTACAGGATGGTTATGGGTTGCTTCTTTCTTGGGTATAGTAGCATTCCCTCCTTCAGTTTTATTTATAAGTGAATTTTTAATGGTAAAGACAATGTTCTTAAAAGGTCATTTTATAATGTGTGCATTGTTTTTACTCTTATTAACTATTGTATTGTATGGTTTAGGTAAAGCTGTTATAAAAATGGCATTTACTGAAAATAAAGAAACAGAAGCTGAAGTTAAAAAATTATCTTGGACAATGTATGTTCCTCAAATAGTGATGTTGTTACTAGCTTTTGTAATTGGTGTTTATATGCCGCAGAATCTAGTTGCAATTATACTTACATCTGTTGCAGGATTTTAGGTTTTAAAATAAATAAAGAGGTTAAAAGTTAATTATGAATTGGATAATTACAGAAAATAATAAAAAGATAAATGCTTTAGATATTCCAACGCTTTCAATTGAGGAAATTAAAGCTGATCTTGAAAAAATGAAGATGCGTGTTATTGGATTTTTCGGTAAACAAGAATTTTCTAATGTAAGATTATATATTGTGATGGCAGATGATAAAGTTGGGAAATTGTATGTAACATCAGCTTTATTTACACCTGATATGAAATCTTATGAATCTTTCACTCAAAATTTCCCAGCATTTCATATTTTTGAAAGAGAATTTTATGAAGAATTTGGTATTGAACCATTAAATCATCCTTGGCTAAAGCCTGTAAGAAATAATCAGGATAAATATCCTTTCTTTGAAATGAAGGGTGAGGATGTACACCAAGTAGCAGTTGGTCCAATTCACGCAGGTGTAATTGAGCCAGGTCACTTTAGATTTATGTGTCAAGGTGAAAAAGTCTATGATTTAGAAATTATGCTTGGATATCAACATAGAGGTGTAGAAGAGCTATTTATAAAAAATAAAGGTTATAATAACAGACTTGCAGAGTCAGTTTGTGGTGATTCTGTTATTGCTTATAATTTAGCTTATTCTCAAGCTATGGAAGAATTATCAAATTCTGCAGTATCATCAAAGGCTCAAATTATTAGAAGAGTTGCTTTAGAAATGGAAAGAATCGCTATTCATATTGGTGATATGGGTGCTATTTCTGGTGATATTGCTTACTTGATGGGAGCTTCAATTTTTGGGATTACAAGAACATTAGTAATAAACACAATGTTAGAAATCTCAGGAAGTCGTTTTGGAAGAGGCTTGATTAATGTTGGTGGTGTAAACTTTGATATTGATGAAAAAATGTCTGAGAAAATTCTCAAAATGCTTGAAGGTGTTGAAAAAACTGTCGATAGAACAACTAATGTTATGTTGAAAAAACCTTCTTGTATTTCAAGAATGGAAAGAACTGGTGTTGTTAATATGGAAACAGCGAAGTCTTTAGGTGCAGTTGGTATGGCTGCTCGTTCATCAGGAGTTGATATCGATACAAGGTTTGATTTTAATGATAAATGGTATACATCTCTAGATGTTCAATCTCCATTCAAAGCTACTGGTGATGTTCATTCTAGATTTAGATTAAGATACAAAGAAATTAAGCAATCTATGCAAATTGTAAGAAAATTATTGGCTAAGCTTTCTGAATATAAAGTTGAGCCGAAAAAAGTTACTCCAAATCAAGCATTGTTACCAAATTCAATGGTAATATCAATGGCTGAAGCTTGGAGAGGTGAAGTTGTTCATATTGCTCTTACAGGTGCAAATGGAGAATTATTACGTTATAAAATGAAAGATCCTTCATTTAATAACTGGTATATGCTAGCTATGGCTGTAAGAAATAATGGTGTTTCAGACTTCCCATTATGTAATAAGAGTTTTAATTTGTCATATTGTGGAAATGATTTATAGGATACTTATATAGGTGTCTGTTATAAAAAATACTAAGAATAAGGAAATTTATTATGTTTGATACGTTAAAATTAAAATATTTTCAAGGAAAACAGTATATCCCTGATATCCCAAACGCTCCAATGCGTAGTCAATTCAGAGGTTTTCCTATTTTAAAAAGTTGTGAAGGCTGTCAAATTGATGAGTCAGTATGTCCTACAGGAGCATTAAAAGCAAATCCTTTATCAATAGATATGGGGAAATGTACATTGTGTGGTAATTGTCAATGTGAGGCAATTAAATTTAGTAATTATTATAAGTTATCATCTACAGATAGAAATAAGCTTATAGTTACTGAAAATATGACTCCTGATGATTTTGAAAAGGTTGCAATAGAAGCAAGAAAAGAAATTCATAGAGTATTTTCTAAATCACTAAAGCTTAGACAAGTATCTGCTGCGGGATGTAACGGATGTGAGATGGAATTGAATGCTTGTTCTAACTGTAACTTCGATATGGGAAGATTTGGTATAGATTTTGTAGCATCTCCTCGTCATGCAGATGGGATTGTTATCACGGGTCCTATTTCTGAAAATATGGCTTGGGCTTTAGAGGATTGCTATAAGCATACTCCAGATCCAAAAATTGTTATTTTAGCAGGTGCTTGTGCAATCTCAGGCGGTGTTTTTCAAAATTCATCAAAATTAAATAGAGAATTTTTGGAAAAATATCCGATTGATTTATATATCCCAGGTTGTCCAGTACATCCATTGACATTTATTAATGGAGTGCTAGATTTTATAACTAAGAAATAAAAAAGAGCGGTCATTAAGACCGCTTATTTTATTTATATTAATCCAAAATAAATTTTATTGAGCTCTGCTACTGTCATAGCGCCAATTCTTTCGTTTTCCATTTGAGTTCTTTGGCTATCTTGAATTCCACTTATCGTTTGAACTTGTAGTTCTTGCTTTTGCTCCTCTTCTTGTTTGACTTGAATTTTTTGTACTAATTCTAACTTTGCTTCTTGAAGCTTACTTTTATCTGTAGATTTGTTTCCAGTAGGAGCAATACCAAGTTGCTGAAGCTCTTGGATTATTTTCAAATATTCAGGATCGCTGTATTGGCTATATTGACTAATACCACTTATTGCTTGTACCACTTAAGTAAACTCCTTTTATCTTACTTTATAAATTCCACATATTATAATTTTTAAACAATACTATAACGGTATCTTTACAAAAATTAACAGATGAGTTAGAATAGAAAATAGAGTTAATATTTTGTTACAAACTAACAAATAAATTTGTTCTAGGGTTTTGTATAAAATATAATGTATAATAAAGAGTCAAATAATAACCCAATAAAAAATAGAATTAGGAATTTGGATAAAATGAAAAAAAACTTAAGTTACTTGCTTGCATTATTTTGTATATTGTCGATGACAAAAGCATATGCTGACGTTTTTCCTATGCAAGCTGAAATGGGTGGATATAACCCTGGTGCGTATAATACTACTGAGTTACAGAATATTAATCATTATGAAATAGATAAGAGTTATATTCAATCTTTTGATACTGTAACAAAAGACGAACAAATTTATGATGCTTCTATTGAAGAAAATGAAGCTCGTGAAGGTATGTTATATAACCCTCACTTCTTGTTACAAAAGATTAATTTTGAAGGAAATACAAAAATTCCGACAGAAGAACTTGAAAAATTAGGATTAGAAGTTATTGGTGAAGATATTTTCTTTGATGAATTATTGGAGGTATGTTCAAAAGTAACTAATTACTATCGTTCAAAAGGTTATTTAACATCTTATGCGACAGTTCCGCCTCAAAGAATTGTAGACGGTGTTGCAACTATTAAAATTATAGAAAGTAAAGTTGGTGAATTAAATATTGAAGGCGAAAAATGGACTCGTGAGTGGTATTTAAGACACATTATTATGGGTAAAGCAGGGCTAAGAGAAGGTGATGTATTTAATGCAAAGAACCTTCAAAGAGCAATGAAAGAAATTAATAGAGAAGACTATGTTCAAATTCAAACAGAAGTTGAACGTCAACAAGAAGGTGATGAGAATACAGCTATTACATTAAATGTAAGAGATAGATTCCCAGTTAATTTAAACTTCTCATATGATGATTACGGTCGTTCTTATACTGGGGCTCAAAGGGTATCATTCCTAGTAGGTATGGATAACTTGACAGGTCTTGGTGATAAGATTTATGGTGGTACAATTCTATCATCTGGGTCAACTGGTTGGATGGCTGGATATTCATTACCGGTATCATCTTATGGTACTAGATTATCATTTGATTTTTCAGATTCTCACGTACGTTTAGGCGGACCATATAAATCTTTAAATGTAAAAGGTAATGCTCAAAGTTACTTCTTCAAGTTAACTCAACCTTTGATTCAAAATGCTAAGACAGACTTGATATTCTATACAGGTTATGATTACGTAAATGCAAATACATCTGCTACTATTGCAGGAAATCCTTTAAGATTATCTAATTATAATTTGAATGTATGGCGTTCTGGATTATATGGTATGACAGATGATAACTATGGACGTTGGATTGGTAACTTAGGTGTTGACTTTGGTATGGGTGGTGATGGCCATGGTGCTATACAAGATACAACATTCTTTAAAGTTACAGCAGGTGCTACTCGTGTACAAAGACTATTTGGTCGAGGTACAGGTATAGTAAGAGTTGGTGGTCAATATTCACCAAACAAATTGTTTGCAGCTGAGCAAATGCAAATGGGTGGGCCTTATACATTAAGAGGTTACCAACCGGCTGAACTTATCGGTGATTATGGTGTAACCGGTACTGTAGAATATCGTTTCCCTATTCCATTCTTAGATAGATGGTTGCCAAAACTTGATGAAAGATTAAGACTTGCCGTATTCTATGATTGGGGCTGGTTGGGTGAAAATGGTAATATCTACAATTACCCTCAAACATTCTTGCATTCAGTTGGTTTCGGAACATATATTAACTTTACTGAGTGGCTAACCGGACAAATTGGTGTTGGTTTCCCTCTTGGTCGTTCATATAATGAGAACACTGCAAGATTCTACTTTAGTGTAAACTCTGATTTAGATAGATTAATACCGCTAAGAAATCCGGAAAAATTATAAGATTTAAAAATATGTAAAAAGCTCCTCTAAAGAGGAGTTTTTTATTGTTATGTTTTTGTAAAAAGATTGACATGTCCAGCTGTTTAGTGTCTAATTAATATACAGGAGAAGGGGATTTAATGTACATTAAGCAGCTCGAAGTTGATAACTTTAAGTCGTTTGCGAATAAAGTTGAAATACCTATGTTGAAAGGTTTTACTACTATTTCAGGTCCAAATGGTTCTGGAAAGAGTAATATTATCGATAGTATTTTATTTGCGCTTGGGCTGTCTACTTCTAGAACTTTAAGAGCTGAGAAATTATTTCATTTAATATCAACTTATAATAAGAGAAATGAGGCTTTTGTAAAGGTCACTTTTGCTGAGGCTGGTGATGATGGAGAGTTCTCTGTCGCAAGAAGAATCAGAAAATCTTCTCAAGGGTTCAATAGTATTTATTATTTGGATGATAAAATTGTTACTTTATCAGATATTCATGCAAAACTTGAAAAATATAACATAACTCCAAATAGTTATAATGTTATGATGCAAGGTGATGTTATGAGTATTACAAATTGTACTCCTAATGAACGTCGTAAAATTATTGATGAGATAGCAGGAGTTGCAGATTTTGATAGGCGAATAGACCAAGCAACAAATGAATTAGATACTGTAGAAAAAAGAGTTGTTAATTCAACTTTGATTTTGAATGAGGTTAATGCAAGATTAGAGCAATTAAAAGAAGAGAAGGAAGTTGCTTTAAAATATCAAAAGCTAAAAGAAGAAAAAGTTGGGCTAGAGAGTCAAATCAATACTGTAAAATTCTTTGATTTGAGAAGGAATTTGGAAAAAGCTCATGAAAATATTTTGGAGTTTACCAAAAGAAAAAAAGAAGAAGAATTAAAATCAAAAGATTTAGAAGAGAGATTGAAGTTAATTAAAGAAAAATATGATGAAATTTCTTCAACAATAAAAGAAAAAGGAGAAGCTCATCAGATTGAATTAAAACAAAAAGCAGAGGAAATTAAAGGTTCTATTTCTCGTAAAAATTCATCAATAGTATTTGCGGATAAGCAAATTCAAGATAATTTAAAAACTATTGAGAATACAAAAAATGGGATAGAAGTACAAAAAGAAAAAATTAAAGATTCTGAATTAAAAATTTCTTTAAAACAGGATGAGATTAAAGGTATTGAAAAAAATATTGCAGAGCAAAAAGAAATTTTGCATAAAATTTTAGAAGATATGTCTGGGCTTAATGAAACTGCTGAGAAACATATTGAAAAAAGAAATGCTCTTAGAAAAGAATTAGAAGAATATCAGGATAAAGAGATTAAACTTATTCAAAAGCAAGCACCTTTAGAAGCTGATTTATCAACTAAGAAAAAAGCTTTAGAAGATGCAAAAATCAAGCTTGGCGAATTAGAGAGTTTTAAAGCTAACTTTTCAGAGACTAAGGCTAGCAAAGAACTTTTGATAGAACAATTAGGAAAAGAACTTGACGATTTCAAAATTATCCTTAAAAATACATTGTATGATTTGGATAAGACTAAAAATGAAATCACAGACATGGACTATGACCTTCAAGCAGCACGTAAGAAAATATACATGCTTGAAGCATCTAAACAAGCAAGTGAAGAAGCTAACCTCGGACGTGCGGTTGATACAGTTGTAAATGCAAATATTAGAGGAGTTCATGCTCCTTTAATGAAGCTTGGTCAAGTTGATGAAGAGTATTCTACTGCAATGGAAATAGCTGTTGGCGGTAGAATGGCTCATATTGTAGTCGATGATGAGCATGTTGCATCTACTTGTATTGAACTTTTAAAATCTTCAAATGCTGGTCGTGCTACATTTGTTCCATTAAATAAAATTGTTAAGTGTCCAAGAAGCTTAAATTTACCAAAGGAAAAAGGTGTAATCGATTTTGCTATTAATCTTATCGATTTTGATGATGAGTATTTGAATGCTTTTTATTATGCAGTAGGTGATACTTTAGTAGTTGAGGATCGTTCTGTTGCAAATAAGCTAATCGGTAAATATAGAATGGTAACTCTATCAGGTGACTTGTTTGAAAAATCAGGTTCTATTACTGGTGGTGCGGTTAGAAAAACAGGGCTAAAATTTGCTCAAAATTCTGATAGTGAATTGGATACATTCAGAGCAAGGCTTAAAGAGTTAGAGTCGAAGTATGCGGCATTAAATTCAAAACGCTCAAGCTTAGAAGCTAAAATGGAAGATGTAAGAGGAAAGTATTCTACATCTACTACAGAATTTAATAAAGCAAAATTAGAATTAACTAATTTGGAAGCAAGTTTTGAAAATACCCAAAAAAATATTGATGAAAAACAAGAATTTATAAAAACTACAGAGCCAGAAATTTCTAACTTAGAAAAAAGTTTAGATAAATTAGAGGAAGAACATATCAGCCTTTCAGAAAAAATGACTGATATTCAAACTTCTATTTCAGAAGTTGAAAAGCTTATGAATGATGCAGATTTAAAAGATTTGAAAGAAAAAACTGCTGGGGTAGAGGCTGAAATTAAAAGATATGAAAAGAATATGGCAGTTGCTAATAATGATATTGAAGGGCTTCATCAAAGAATAGAGTTTATAAATACAACTATTAAGACTCATAATGATACAATTGAACGATCTTTAGCAACGAATAAAGATTTAGAGCTTGATAAAGCTAAATTCAATGAAGAAATAAAATGTTTGAATGAGCAATTAGAAGTTTTAGAAGTGCAAATAAAAGAAATTACAGAAAAATTAGGGGAGCTTTTAAAACAACGTGATGATATAAATAAAGATTTAGTTGATATTGAGACTCAAAGAAATCTTAAAGCGAGTGATATAGAAAAAATTGCTGAGCAGATTGAATCTTTTAAGGCAAGAAGACGAGAATTAGAGCCTCAGCTAGAAGAGACAAAAAATATTCTTACAGAAGCTGGAGTAAATATCAATGATTTAACTCCTGTAGAAATGTCTATAGACGAAATTACATCTCGCATTCAACGTTTGCAAAAAAGAATGGATGAATTGGGTGCTGTTAATATGAAAGCTCTTGAGGATTATGAAAATGTACTTGCACGTCAGCAAGAATTACAAGGTCAAATTGATACTTTATCAAAAGAACGAGAGCAAATTCTAGAAAGAATGAAAGGCTATGAAGATCTTAAAAAAGAAACATTCTTAAAAACGTATAATGTGTTGAATGAAAATTTTAAAGATATTTTCCATAAATTATCAGATGGTGAAGGTACTCTAATTTTGGAAAACGAGGAAAAACCTTTTGAAGGCGGATTAGATATAGAGGCACAGCCAAGAGATAAGAAAAAACAACGTTTAGCAGGTATGTCTGGTGGAGAAAAAGCATTGACAGCTTTGTCTTTTGTATTTGCAATTCAAAAATATATGCCGGCTCCATTCTATGCTTTTGATGAGGTAGATGCAAGTTTGGATGGTATAAATGTTGAAAAATTAGCTCATATAGTTCAATCGCAAGCTGAAACTACTCAGTTTATTGTTGTAAGTCATAGAAAACCTATGATTGAGTCTGCAAATAGGACAATTGGCGTGACTCAAAAAGAAAAAGGTATATCAAAAGTTACCGGTGTAAAATTACGTGATTAGTCACTCATATAGTGGAGTAAAAATAATAGGAAAATTTTTAAAATAGAGATATGGTAGTAAATAATATTGATAGTTTGAATAATTCTTTGAATACATCGACTCATTCTTTGTCGGAAAAAGAAGAGAAGTTTGTCCAAGAAGCAGAAGTAGATGGAATAGAGATTCTTGTAAGTTTAGCAAAGCAAGGAAAAATTAATCCGTGGAATGTTGATATTGTTGAAGTTACTGATAAGTATTTAATGCATTTGTTTCAGTCTAAAGCACAAAATTTGAGACTAACGGGAAGAACTCTATTATTTGCAGCTATTCTTTTGAAATTGAAATCAAACGTATTGGAAGGTTTGGATATTTTAGATTTTGAGCCTCCTCAAGAAGATGCTTTTAATTATGATGATGAAATGCCATTGGATTATGAAGAAGAGTATATTCCAACTAATAATGTTATTTCTATTGATGAGGTATTGCAAAGAAGAACTAGTGTAAGATTAAATCATAATCGAGTTGTAACTTTGAGAGATTTGATTCGACAATTAGAATTTTATGAAATGCTCGATAAAAAGCAATCTCTTAAAAATGCGCATGAAAGAGCTAAAAGAAGAGTTCAAAATTATGCCAAATTATCTCCTGATGATATTATAAATTTGGCTCATGATGAATATATTGAGCAAGGTGTGCAAAGGCTTAGAGCTAATTTATCTGAAATTTTATCAAGACAAGATAGGATTGAGCTTAATGAATTGACTCTTTTGGGTATGGATAAAATAAGTGCATATGTTTCTTTATTATTTTTAACAGTAGATAGTGATTATGATTTAGAACAAGATGAGTTTTATTCTGATTTATATGTAATAAGAAGACCTAAGCAAGAAGAAATTTATAATTCTAGTGAAAATGATATAGCTGATTTTGATAAAAATTTAGAAAATGCAAGAAGTATCATAGACGATAATGCAAATAGTGAGGTAGCTAGTTAGTATGGAACAGTTGAAATCGAGAATAGAAGCTGTTTTATTCGTAACAGCAAAGGTTTTACAAATAAAAGATATAGCTGAAATTTTAGGAGAGGAACCTGATTTGGTTGAAGAAGCTCTTCTAGAACTCATTATGGATTACGCATCTCGTGACGGAGCTTTAGAAATCGATGATGAAAACGGTTATATTTTGCAGGTAAAACAAGAACATTTAGATATTGTAGAAAAACTTTGCCCTGTTGAATTAAAACCTCCTGTTTTAAAAACACTTACTGTTATTGCATTAAAAGAACCGATTAGACAGTCTTTGTTAAAAGATTTGCGTGGTTCAAACGCTTATGAGCATGTTCAAGAACTTATTGAAAAAGGGCTTGTGTCTCGTCATAAAGATAAAAACGGACGTTCATTTAATATTAAAACAACTCCGAAATTTGCTGAATATTTTAAGTTAAAAGGGGATATAAGAGCTCTTGTTAAGACTTTGAATATTGACAAAGGGGTAAAAGATGATCCGGAAGATTTAAATCCAACTGGTCCGCTTGTTGAAAAAGGGGTAAAAGACGAGCCCGAGGAACTAAAAGAAGAAGTTTTGACAGGAGAGAGTGTAGAATAGAAAAATGTTTATAAAAAAATAAGGCTCGAATTAATCGAGCCTTATTTTTAGCTTTTTATTTTTCTGCCAGTTCTTGCATCATATAAATCTCCACTAGGCATTTTTATACAAATTTTACCATCAATAACGACTTTTTCTCCTTTTTGTTTTGTATTTCCATCTTGTTTAGAATCATCGTCTTTTGTTACAGTCCCGTGTTTGTTCGTCTTTCCTGATTCTGTCTCTTGATCTTGCTGCGGTTCATTACTGCTATCCGTTGTCTCTTCCGAAGAGTTTTCTACAGGCTTTCCTGGTTC
>CALVAL010000025.1 GCA_944325535.1 Candidatus Gastranaerophilales bacterium | reverse complement strand
AATAGATGGTCATGCGCTTGCTTATAGACAATTTTTCGCATTAGAACGTACCGGAATGAAAAATTCGGATAATGAGCCTACTTGGGCTGTATATGGCTTTTTTAAAGCTATTTTTGACTTATTAGGTAAAATTCATCCTGATTATATTGCTGTAGCTTTTGATGTAGGCAGAAGAACTTTTAGAACTGAAAAATTTGAAGAATATAAAGCTAATCGTGAGTCTATGCCTGATACTATGAGAAGCCAGCTAGGCTTAATTTGTGAAGGGCTAAATTCTTTTGAAATACCTATTATTACAAAGGAAGGTTTTGAGGCAGATGATGTTATTGGTACAATTTCAAAAACAGCAACTGAAAATGGACATACAACTCTAATTTTAACTGGTGATCAAGATAGTTTTCAGCTTATAGACAAAGATGGAAATGTAAAAGTTTTAATTCCAACAAAAGGCGAATTGATTGAGTATGATTGGAATAAGGTGTATGAAAAATTAGGAGTATTTCCTGATCAAGTTATCGATTATAAAGGTCTTCGAGGTGATACTTCAGATAATATTCCTGGTATAAAAGGAATAGGAGAAAAAACTGCCCAAAAGCTGCTTAATCGTTATAAGCATTTAGAAGATGTGCTTGCTGATTGTGAAAATATTCAGGAAAAAGCTGTAAGACAAAAGATTTGTGAACAAAAAGATATAGCTATTTTATCAAAAGAGCTAGCTACAATAATAAGAGATGTAGATTTAGATTTTGATATTAAAAAAGCAAGTGTAACTCTTCCGAAAATAGATAGTGTATCATCTTTTTTAAGAAAAATGCAGTTTTATACTTTTATAAAGAATATTGATAAAATTCTTTCATATTTTTCTCCTGATGGACAGGCTGCTGTAGTAGAGACAAAAAATCTAAATTTATTTACAAATAATAATCAAAATGATGTCATTCAGTATAGTCTTTTTTCTCAAGCAATTAAAGATACTGTTGAGGATAAGAGTATAGATTACATAATAGTAAATAAGGATAATGTAGAGAGTATTATTGAAAAACTAAATAAATCAGAGCTAATTGGCATAAAATGGTATTCTAAAAATGAATTAATTTTAGGATGTGCAATTTCTAATGGAGAAAATTTTTATTTTTCAGAAGGTTTTATTTCTAATTTAAAAAATATAATTGAAAATCCAGAAATAAAGAAAGTTGGATATGATGCAAAATCTGATTATCATTTACTTTTGAATAATGGGTTTAGTCCAAAAGGTCTCGAATATGATGTACTGCTTGCAAGTTATGTAAAGGATCCAAATAGAAAACATACATTAGATGCTCAAGCTTTGGATTTTTTGAATCATATAATGACAGAAGCAGATGAAAAATCAAATGAAATATCTGAAAAAAGGGCTTGTGATGAAGCATTCACAATTTTAAAATTATATGAATTTTGGAAAAATAATTTAGATGAAAAAGAGCAAAAATTAGTATCAGAAATTGAAATACCTTTGACAATTGTATTGGCAAAAATGGAACATACCGGAGTTGCTATAGATTGTGAATACTTGAAACAATTATCTGAATATATGACAGAAAAGCTTGCAGAACTAGAGGATTTAATTTATCAATTGGCAGGAGAACCTTTTAATATAAATTCTCCAAAGCAAGTAGCAGAAGTGCTATTCGATAAATTAGAGTTAAAGACTAAAAAGAAAAAATCACGTTCTACAAGTGCAGAAGTATTAGAAGAACTTGCTCAAGAATATGAAATTTGTGATTATATTTTACAGCATAGAAAATTTTCTAAGCTAAAATCAACATATACAGATGTTTTACCGACTTTGATTAGTAAAAAAGACGGTAGAATTCATACAACTTATAATCAAGCTCTTACAGTTACAGGAAGACTATCATCATCTAATCCGAATTTACAAAATATTCCGATAAGAACAGAAGAGGGGAATAAAATTCGCTCAGCCTTTTGTGCTATGGATAAAGAAAATTCTATAATACTTTCTGCAGATTATTCTCAAATTGAATTGAGGTTATTAGCTCACGTTTCAGAAGATGAGCACTTGATTCATGCTTTTACAAGTGGTGAAGATGTTCATACAATGACAGCTGCAAAAGTTTTTGGAGTCGCTCTTAATGATGTCACAAAAGAGATGAGACGCCGTGCAAAGGCTGTAAACTTTGGTATAGTATATGGGCAATCAAAATATGGACTTGCAAAGAACTTAGGGATTTCCAATAATGAGGCTCAAGAATTTATAGATAAGTATTTTGAGACATACCCTAAAGTAAAAGAATATATGAATTCTAAAATAGAATTTGTAACAGAACATGGTTATGTAGAGACAATTTTTGGAAGAAAACGTTATTTAGCTTCAGAACTAATGAGTTCTAATTATCAAATAAGAGAATTTGCTCTGCGAGCAGCTATCAATCAACCTTTACAAGGAACAGCAGCTGACTTAATAAAAATGGCAATGATAAGAGTTGAAAAAGAACTAGAGCAAAAACAACTTAAAGCAAAAATGATTATGCAAGTTCACGATGAATTGGTATTTGAATTACCTAAAAATGAATTAGAACTAGTTAAAAATATCGTACATAAATGCATGGGACTGGATCAACCTTTAAAAGTTCCTCTTGAAATAGACATTAATTTTGGTTCTTCTTGGAAAGAAAATTAGAAAAATAATGGAAAAAATCTAATTATACTTTTTCCGATATATTTCAAAGATCGATTCAGTTTTAGGAACAAATCCATCTGAACTTTTAATCAAATTTCCATTATCACTATACTGATATGCCATGAATGCTTTATTTTTAGTAAAAATAGTAGAGTCAACTGTAACTTCTTCTTTTAGTTTTCCATTTTTATAGAAAAGTCCTTTTAATTCACGTCCAAATAAATCATGATAAAGTTGTTCTCTTAATTCGCCATTAACATATTTTGATGTTTCAGTTTTTAAACCGAAATGTTTTACATTACGCTTAATAAAACCTGTAAATAATTCTTCGCTTTCAATTTTTTTTGCAATTCCATTTTGTAATACGATACCATTTTTCTTAAGAACTTTCTCCAATTCTTTCTTTTCTCCTTTTTTATATGCAAAAACAAGAGCCGCTGCAGTTACAGTACCTCCTACAAGATATCTAGAAACATTATCTTTTGAGGTATTATCATTAGCTTTAAAACAAATTTTATTCGGTGTTGATACTTGTGTTAAATTGTTGCAGACATTGATATTCATATATTTTATTCCTCACTTTTAAGTTTATTACCAAGTCTTAAATCATTTTTTTTATCTAAAGTTTTAGTTGCTGATTTGAACATATTAAATAAGCCGCCTGTTAATATTTCTAACCCAGGGATTCCTTCGGTAAGTATTTTAGCATTTTTAATCACAACTGGAGTCTCTTCTGCCTCTAAAGACTGTAAATAATGTTCAATTTTATCTCCAGCCCTTTTTGCTTCAACAATATCTCCATTCCAAACTTGTTGTGTATAATAGTCTATATAAGCTTGTGGAGTAGAGTAACGATAATTCCACTTATTGCAAAATATATTTGAATAATCTAAATCCTTACTATTTCCTCTATAATAACCATAAGGTGTCAAATTCTTAAGAATATCTTTTGTTATCCTTTCTGCCATAAATTCATTCATATTTGTTGCTGCATATTTACTCAATTTAAACTTTGCAATCAATCTACCTATTGCAGTTGGAATTTTAGTTTCTCTTAAGTAATTCATAGAGGATCCGTTACCATGAGATTCTAAATTATGATAATGTGCACTGTGTGCCATTTCATGAACAAAAATATGCAATGGATGTATGGTAGAAAACCAATCTGGAAGAAAGAATAAATTTCTATGTTGTTTCATTTCCGTTATTAAATTTTTTTCATTTTCAAAGCACTTATTGTTATTATCAACCACAACTGAATCATTCCAATTACTATAGTAGGCATATACGCCGTATTCATTTATTGTTTCAGCATTGATTTTTGATGGTAAAGCCCAATGCCCAAAATTATCCTTGAATATATTTACAGTTTTTTCCACGCACTCTGCCATATAAGAATTATTTTTAAAATCACTATCAATGCCGCATTTTTGAAAAAGATCATTTTCAATTCTATATGCTTTGGGTGCAAGCCACTTATTAGATTTAAAATTTATTTTGTTTTTGGCAATATTAAAATTTATATTTTGGTCATTCTTATTATACGATATATACATTATAATTTCCTAAAACTATTTAAACTCACTTGATACTACAAAACTTTGTGAAAGTTCGGTTTTCTACTACTTATATAAACATTATTTAAAAGTTACTTTAACTCTTTTCTGCAAATAATGAATCACAAATGTTTGTTTGTGGAACATAGTCATACTCAGAAATAGATATTTTATTAATAATTTTGGAACGTTTCTTGCGATAAAGCATATCAATAAAAGCTTCTAAACGTGTAATAAATCCAGCTTCTCCTGTATGCTCATCAATGGTTAAAGATAATAACGGCTTATTAGCTTCTTTAGCTTTTCTTGTAATTCTTTCTATCATTAAAGAATCTGGACCGCAACCAAAAGCGTTTAGAGTTATGATACCGTCAATTTTATTGTCTTTTAAATAATGTCCTGCGGTACCAGTCATTTCATATTCATTTGCCCAGTAACGTTTCTGTCCAAGTGATGCTATGCCTTCTTCCATTTGTTCATCTGTTAATTGAAGAGATGTATAGACTTTTACGTCCATTTTTTCTAATTTTTCAAAAATTTTCATACAAGCTCTATCATCATAAATATTGTATCCGTGTGATACTAATGCAACATTTATTGGAGAAGAGTTAGAAGGATTTTCTATGAAAACTTTTCCTTGTAGAGCATAGTTCATAGCTTTTTTATAACTCATGCCAGATCTCATCATTACTAAAAAGTTATTATAAACTTTCCATCCTTGTTTTGAAGCTTTTTTTATTTCTTCTATATTAGTAATACCGAAAGGTAATACAGCTTCTGATAAGAACTGATATAGACCTTGATTTTTTGCTGACTTATCAAGAGTTGGTTCTATTATATTTACATCAGCTTTAATTACATTTCTTACTAAATCAGGAAGTCCTCTGATTTTTGAGCAATTATAAATTTTAGGAGCTACTGATTGCAAAGATGGTACAAAAATATTTTTTACACCTTTTTCAATAAGATTTAAAATATGTCCTAAGTAAATTTTTATTGGTAAACAAGTCTCAGTAACAACAAGAGCAGAGCCTTCTGACATAGTCTGCTTAGTTGTCATATCAGATAGTATAATTTTTATATCCAAAGCAGTAAAAAAGCCATACCAAAATGGATAGTTACTATAAAAAGACATTCCCCTAGGGATACCAATTACCTTTTCTTCAAGATTTTTCATGAAAAACTAATTTCCTTAACTAAGTACGTACAATCCTATAATACAGTGAAGAAAAACATTTGTCACTAAAAATTGCTCAAATGTTAAGTTCTTGTTATAATTAGCACTAAAAGGATTAGTAATGAAAATTTTAGGTATAGATCCCGGAATGGCAATTGTAGGTTATGGATTAGTGGAAATAGATAATGATGAGATTAATCTTATAACATCAGGTTCTATTCAGACAGAAAAAAATAATTCTGATTCCAAACGCTTATTAGAAATTTATAATGATTTATCTACAATAGTTAATGAATATAAGCCAGATTGTGCTTCTGTTGAAAAATTATTCTTTTTTAAGAATCAAAAAACTATAATACCTGTTGCAGAGGCTAGAGGAGTTATATTAACAGTACTTGAAAAATATAATATACCAACCTTTGGATATACCCCAATGGAGGTAAAGCAAGTGCTTACTGGATATGGAAGAGCAGACAAAAAAGAAGTAGAGCAAATGGTTCGACTGACTCTACAAAGAGATAATCTTCCAAAACTTGATGATACAGTAGATGCAATTGCTATAGCAATTTGCCACTCAAGAAATCTTTCTTAATCTACAGAGAAAATTTCTTTAATATCTTCCATTGTAAGCGATTTCGTAATATTTCTATCAATAGATACTACGCTATCGACAAGGTCTCTTTTTCTACCTTTAATTTTTTGGATTTTTTCTTCAACCGTATTTTTTGTAATAAGTCTATAAACAAATACTTTCTTTGTCTGACCAATACGATAAGCTCTATCTGTTGCTTGATCTTCCACAGCAGGGTTCCACCAAGGGTCATAGTGGATTACATAATCTGCACCTGTTAAGTTTAGACCAGTACCGCCTGCCTTTAAGCTTATTAAGAATATTGGAATATTTGGATTACTGTTGAAATTCTCGACAGCAGCTTGTCTGTCTTTAGTTTTACCTGTTAGATATTCATAAGGAATTCCTTCTCGTTCAAGCCAAGCTTTAATAATATCAAGCATATCAACAAATTGGCTGAATAATAGAACTCTGTGTTTTTCTTGAATAATTTGTTCAAGCATTCCTTTTAAGTATTCAAATTTACCAGATTTAATAACCCCTTTAACGTGTTCTTTATCATAGAGTTTAGGGTGACAACAAATTTGACGTAAGCGAAGTAGAGCTGAGAAAATAGACATTCTGCTCTTTTCAAGTCCGTTAAGTTCAATGCTCTTGAATAATTCTTCTTTCGTACTATCAAGTACTTCAAGATAGAAGTCTCTTTGTTCATCTGTCAATTCGCAATAAGCCATGTTTTCAACTTTATCAGGAAGATCTTTAGCAACATCTCGTTTCATACGACGAAGTATGAACGGGAATATTTGCAATTTAAGACGCTTTTCGACTGTCTTATCTTGTCTTTCCATAATTGGAGTAACATAGCGGTAATTAAATTCTGCAACATTAAATAAAAATCCTGGCATAAGAAAATCAAATACCGACCATAATTCTTCCAGTTTATTTTCAATAGGAGTACCTGATAATGCTAATTTATGATCAGATTGTAATTCTTTTACAGCTTGTGCTGTTTGTGATATTGCGTTTTTGATATTTTGGGATTCATCCAAAATAATATATCTGAAATTATATTTTTTTAATTTTGCTATATCACGTCTTACCAAAGCATAACTGGTGATAACGATATCATATTCAGGAATAAGCTTAAATAGATTTTTTCTATCAGCACCTGATAGTTTTAGACAAGATAATTCAGGTGTGAATTTTTGAATTTCAGCTTCCCAGTTAAATACAACAGTTGTTGGAGCAATAACCAGAGTAGGCTGTGGACCATCAACCTCTTTTGCTTTTTGTAAAAGACTAAGTGCTTGAAGAGTCTTACCAAGCCCCATATCATCAGCCAAAATACCGTTAAGGCCATATTCATAAAGGAACCAAAGCCAATGGAAACCTTTAACTTGATATTCACGAAACTCTGCATTAACACCTTTAGGTATATCAACACCATCAGAGGTTGTAGAAAATGTTGAAATTTGTTCCCAAAATTTTTGGAATTTTTCACTCATTACAAGCTCAAATCCTTGGTTTTGAAGCTCTGTTATCAGACCAACACGATAAGTTTTTACTAGAAATTTATTTTCATTATTTCTATAAGCATCAAAAGAGTTGAAAGAACGCATTATTTGATAAATATTTTGAGCAGGATATTCAACAAAACCGAGACTTCTTACTCTTGCATATTTTTCTCCGCTTTGAATGGTTTCATAAATATCATCAAAATTTATAACTTCATCTCCAACTTGTCCATAGAGCTGAATTTCCATACTATCAATTGATTCTTCTGAGAAATCAATTTTTGCACACATTCTAAAAGGCTCAGATAATAACTTGAAGAAATTCATGTCATCTTTTTCTTCAAACTTCCAACCTTCCCCAGCCTGCTGGATATAGTAGTTGTAAAAGTCTATAGCTGTTTCTTTTTCTAGAGCTAAGTTATTAGTTTGCATAGGAACAAATTTACAAGCTAGTAACATATTATATGCCATTTGCTCATGTTCATAATCTCTTTTTATCCAATATACAAGACCATCAGCCTCTGTAGATTTAACAGATAGATAAGGAGATTTTTCTTTACTCTTAGAATAAGGAACTCTAACACCTGAATAATCAAATTCTAAAGATGTTTTTAAGGATTGGTCATAATCAATACCTAAAGTTACTACATTTAAAGGCGGTTTATGATCTAATAACAATTTCGAAATATTTTCAGCAATTGTTACATTCATAATTTCTTTTAGATGAGGTAAATCTTCATAAACAAATTTCCCGCCATCAGCTTCTTTTAAGTCTGTAAAAGTAGATTTAATAATGCTTTGAGGTAATTCATTCATCGCAATATTGATTGGGAATATAATATTTTTGTATCTACCCCATTTGATTTGGCGAGAGAAATACTTAACTTCTTCAAAAGGATATATTCCATCTTTATCAGGACGTGTCCAAAATAGTTCTAATACAATGTTTGTAGCTCCATTTATTGAAGTTGTAGAAACATCTAAATTTAAATCCCAAGTATTATTTGTAAACTGAATTCTCTCTTTGGTTTTCTCATCTAGAACTTCTTCTAAATCAGCCATTAAAGGAAATACTGGTGCAAATTTTGTAATAGGTATATCATACCAGCCAGCTTTTTTATCCTGTTTAGATATTTTTAAAAGAGTCTGAAATAGTGCCAATTCACTTTTTTGAGCATCATTTAATTCAAAATTAGGATCTGATCTTTGTACATCTATTAATGCTCTTAAAATATTTTCTAAAGACCTCACTACTTTATTTGTAGCTCTATCTCTCACTAATATAGAAAAGAAATTTTGTCTTCTTTTAGGGTTAAAGTGAAAAATATAACTACCCTTAGGTGCTTCTTTTAATTCTGTTGCGATATCTGAAAGGTCCGGTTCTATAGAATATTTTTCCTGTAACCATTTTTCATAAGCCCCATCTTCAATTGCTTTTAATGCAATTGCTACAGAGTGCTTACACCATTCTTCTTTTAATGGGCAATTACATCTTGCTTCTATTTTATTCTTTTTAAAAATCAAATCAGTAACATAAAAATCTTGATAGTTACCTTTGACTTTACCTTTGTAAAAATTCTTTTCAGGATATGCTTCCAATATCATATCTTTTTGGTAATACTCATATCCACGTCTCCAACTGCCTGGAGTTGCATTCTTTTTCAAAAAATCATAATTAAACTTAAATTCAGCCATGTAAGCGAGGTACTCATCCTTATTTTCAGTAAACAACTGGGATTAAATTTTGGTAAAGAAGAATCTTCCTACCAAAGAAGCAGCAATACTAATTTTAATAATTCGCTACCATATGCTCCCAACCTGTCCTTATTATTGCATAGATTTGTTATTTATGCAAGCAATTTTCAAATCATCATTAACTAAATGGTGTGTTCTTTTGTAAAATTTGAATAATAATTTATAGAATTTCTTAACAAATCTTAACAAATAGAATAGAAAAGGCAATTTTTTATTCTGTAAATACTTTATATATACATAAGATATAAATAAGAGATCCAAAGAGTAATTCATTAAGCTTAATTAATATTTAGATTATGTTTATGAGTTTAGATGACCTTTATTTATATTTACCTCAAGAGTATTAGTAAAAATTATATAGGAGAATTTATTATGGCAATTGGCGCAAGAGATTTTATTGACAAGTTATTAGTAGAAAAATATGCACAAGAAAAAGTAGATAATCATGATGAAGGAGCTTTAGTATCAAAAGTATCAGCAGATGATATGATGGATGCGATGACTTGTTCTTCAAATAATTTTAGGACTATGCTAGCTTTGAATAATCGACTTACTATGGTCTGCTATGGAGTTGTAGCAAAATCTGCTAAATATGTTCAAACTGAAGCTGCTTAATTTTAGAGAATAATATTCTGGAGGATACTAAAATGATTGCTACTGAAAATATTTGTTTAGAATTAGATAAGGATATAGAATTAAATGATCAAGAAAAGATCGATATAAAAAGAAGATTTATTATTTTTCATGCAGGAATAAAGGTTGAATACCTTAAAAGATTTGTAGTATAATCCCTATATGGCAGTCTATTTCTTTTATGGGGACGAAGATTTTAATATTGAGTTGGAGTTACAAAAGCTTAGTTCAAAGCTGAATCCTGATTTCAAGGCAATGAACTATCAAGAGTTTGATAACCCTGAATATTCTGTTTTAGTAAACGCACTAAGAACCCCTCCAATGATGTTTGGAGATATGCTTATTGTTATAAATTCTGAAGAGTATTTTCTTTCTAATAAAAATGTTTTTAATGATTCTGAGCTAGAGGATATAGATGATGCTTTAAAGAACAACCCTGAAAGCTTAAATGTAGTATTTGTCGTAAAACTCCCTAGAGATGAAAATAAAAAGCTTGATTCAAGAAGAAAATTATATAAAATTTTATCAAAATATAATACAAAAGAATTTCCTACTTTTAAGACATATAAAGTTGCTGATATTTCTAATTGGATAATAAATCAAGCTAAAACAAAGGACATTACTTTGAATCAGGATGCAATTTCTCTTTTGATTGAGCAAATAGGAAATAATTTAAGAGAATTTAATGCAGAATTGGATAAATTAAAATTAATAGCATATCCGCAAAAGACTGTAACAAAGAAAATGGTAGAAGATATTTGTATTTCAAACCAAGATCTTTTTAATTTTACAGAATTAATTATGAGAGGTAATAAGGATTCAGCTCTATTAGAATTTAAAAAATTATTGGATAAAAAACATCCTCTTGAGTTGTTATCTGCAATACAAACAATGTTAAGGAAATGGATTATATTAAAAATTTCTAGTAATAAATCATCCATGGAATTATCTAAAATTGTTGGTATGCATGAATTTGTTGTAAAACAGACTCTTGAAAAATTAAAAAATACAAGTGCTAGTGAATTAGTCAGACTTAAACAAAATTTATTTGATGTAGAATTTAAAATAAAGTCAGCAGAGGCAATAGATATAATTTCGGAGGTTGAGTGTGCTATTATCAGATAAATATCCATTCTTGACGGATTATTTTACCAAAGCTTTAAATTCACAAAATCGAGCACTCCCTCAGAGTATTCTTTTTTATGGAAACGATTTCAAATCTCAATATACTCTTGCTTTAGAAATTGCAAGATTTTTAAATTGTAAAAATGATAAATCCGATAACTGTGATTGTCTTAATTGTAGGTGGATTAGAGAAAATACTCATCCGGCAGTTTTAACTATCTCAAGACTTGATAATAAGCCAGATGATGACGATTCTAAAACTGTAATTTCTATAAAACAATCACAAATGATAAAAGAGGCATTGGTGAATTCTTCAGAATTCCATAGAGTATATATTTTTTGTGATAAGGATGATGATGGTAATATTTGTGGGCTAAATCCACTAAATTTTCAAGCTGAGACTGCGAATTCTTTATTAAAAGTAATAGAAGAACCTCAGGCTGGCGTAACGTTTATATTTTTGACAAGATATTTAGAAGATGTTTTATCAACAATAATTTCTCGTTCACAATGCTTTTTTGTTCCGTCAAAGGAGCATATAACTTATGATTATTCTATTATAAAAGGAATCTTTGAAAATTATTTTGAGTTGCAGAGAAAAGATGTATTTGAAATCTCTCAAGCTTTGCAAGATTTAATGAAAGAGCATAGTCTTATCGACATTTTAGATGCTATCCAAAATTATGCCCTAAACTTGCTAAAAGAGAATCCTAAAAACATTAGATTTATAGAGGATATTAAGCTAATCGAGGATTCAAAACGCCAAGCTAAGCTTGGTATGAGACCTGTTAATATTATTGATAATATCTGTCTTAATTTAATTCATTAATCTTCTCCAGAAGGAGCGATTGTTCCTAGTAGATAGGCATATACATAAAGAGTATAAAAGTATTTTATATATGCAACAACAGTCCAAATAAGAACTTTTATCGCATTAATACTATTAAGTTCTGTAATTGTTTTTATCCCTAATACTTCTGCGAGAAAAAATAGTATAAAATAGTCTACTGTATAAAATATAATAAAAAGAATGATATTAAAAATGTATTTACCAGTATAGTTTCCCATTAAATAAATAGCTTTTCTAATATTCCATACGGCAAATACTGAATTTCTAGAAGCATAGTTCCATAAAAGTGCGGGTATGAATGCCATTATAAAAATATATAAGAAACCAAGACTTTCGGGCGGAAGCCCTGATAGATTTGTTGCAATTCCACCTGAAAACATTAATAAAGCAAAAGGTATGACCATTAATATTGATGCAACTATGGATGCAATACCTCGCCATATAAACTTCAGTGAGTTAATTTCAGGAAGTTCTATGCTAAATATACTTTTAATTTTTCCATTATAAACACTTGCAGCTTTAATATCCCAGTCCCTTGAAATAATACTTTCTGTTAACTCCCAAAAATATCCTTGCACAAGTAAAAGAGGTAATATAAAAAGTATAAAACTGAGTAAATAAAAAATATTTTGGATGAAAATATCTTTTAAGAAAAAAGTTACACAAAAAAATAATAAAATGGCAGTAATCATAAACGCTGCAAAACTAAAAAGCAAGTATAAAAAATGCTTTTTAAAATTTTGTGTTTTAAACATCCAAATAAAAGGTTCCAGCATAATTAATTCCTAAATTTTAAATTGTTATCTAGAAAGCGAAATACTTGTCACTCCAACATTTCTTGCACTATCCATAAGTTTAACAACAGCACCGTGCTGAGCATTTTCGTCCACTTGTATTAAAAGTCCATCAGGATAGTCTTTTGCATATTGAGAAACTGTTTTCTCTAAATCTGCAGTCGCTATTTCCATATCATTAAAAAAGTATTTATTATCATTAGTAACACTAAAGTTCATAATTTTAGGATCTTTAGTGATTTGCTCTTCATTCACTATTTCAGGGACTGCTAGATTAAGCCCTTGTTGATCAAGTAATGGAGCTATTACCATCATAATGATTAATAGTACTAAGAAAATATCAGTAAGTGGTGTTATATTTATTTCATTAAAACTATCACGCATTTTTATTCACTCCAATTTTCATATTGATTATCCTGTGGAATAGGATTTGTAGCTCCTTGAATTGTATTATTAGAAGTATAATTAGACGTATCGTATTGTTCTTGAGCTTCTTCTAACTTTCTTTGATCTTTTTTATTCAATGGTTCTCCTGCTACTATAAGTTTTTTATAGTGGGCATCTTGTGCAGCATCCATAATGTCCATAATTACAGAACTTTTAGCCTTTTCATCAGCTTTAACTACAACTTCAGCATTTTCCCCTGCAGGTTTTACTTTTTCTAAATCACTTGCAAGAGTCTCTATAGAAGATCTTTTAGAATCTACATAGACAGTTCCATCACGTGTAACAGATACAGTGATTTTCCCTTGCTCTATTGCCGTACCACTATTAACTTCAGGTACAGTTATAGAATTATCCACAGATTGGAATGTCGGTGCTACTACCATCATAATAATTAGTAGTACGAGAAATATATCCGTTAGTGGAGTTATATTGATTTCTGTAAATAAAGCTTTTTTACCTGTTTTTATAGCCATAATTTGTTTCTTTCATAAATAATTTAGAATAAATTTTAATGTGAATTATCCTAATGCAACGCTTGATTTAGATTGAACATTTACTTCTTCTTCTGAATCAACAAAGCTTAAGAATAATAACTTAATAAGTTGGAAATCATCTTCAAATCTTCTTACTGTTGATTGGAATGTGTTGTAGCATACAACAGCAACAATAGCAACCCCAAGACCAAATGCTGTAGCAATAAGAGCTGAACCGATACCCATTGCAACTGCAGCTGATTGATTACCTTGTGATGCCAAATCTTGGAATGTATAAAGAATTCTTACAACTGTACCAAATAGACCTAAAAATGGAGCTACACCACCAATAGTACCTAGGATAGTAAGTCTGTGTTCTAATTTTCTTGTAGCTAAAGCTGATGCGATATCAAAAGAACGAGAAAACCCTTTTTTCTGTTCAGAAAGAATTCTAACGCCTTCTTCTGTTACTTCGCCAATAATGCCACCACATTGTACTGCAAGATTTTGAGCTCCTACTAAGTTATTTTTTGCTAACTCTTTTTGTAATCTAGGAATAAATTCGATAACATTTCTTTTGTTTGCATTGTAAAAAGCTGCACGATCAATTGCTACCATAACTGTTAAAATTGAACAAACCAATATCGGTAGTAATACGGGCCAGTCTAATTGAATTGAATGTAATAATAGTTCCATAATTTTATCCTCATTTTCTGTATTTTATTTATTAATATCTTGAACCACCAAATACGTTATAATCAAACGTAAATTGTATATCTATGCTTTGTCCTTTGAAATCAGCAGGTAATGGTCTAAATGGAGCTGTTAGTTCGACTGCCTTTAAAGCTGCTTGATCGGCAGACGGTAGACCTGATGATTTATTTACCCTACAAGAGAGTAATCTTCCATCTTTTGCAATTTTAAATAGTAGAACAACTCTTTTGCTCTCATTTCCTTTTGGAGGATCCCAATTCAGTTTAATTCTACGTTGCAATTCTCGCATATATGGACCAAAATCAGGCTCTCTAAGTGCGTCAATTCCTGGTGCACCGCCCCCGCCTCCTGGATTACCTAAATTCCCTGTACCAGAAGACCCTCTTGACAATTGTCCATTGCTACCACCACCTGATGAAGGAGATAGTGAAGGCCTTGGAGCGTAGCTACTACCGCTAGAGGCAGAAGAGCTACTTCCAGATTTAGCACCAGTTGGTGCTGATGTTCCTCCAATAGGTCCTGTTGATAATGACTTCCCTACAGGAGCACCTTTTGGAGCAGGTACTGTGAACTTTGAGCTAGGCTTTGCGACAGGTGCTGGTGAGGCAACTGGTCTTGCACTAGGTCTTGCTGTAGGAGGAGCTGGTTTTGCAACAGATGGCTTATTAACTGTTTGTTTTGGTTTATTGTTTGAAGTTTGAGCTGGAGCCTTTTGTTGAGGCTTTTGCTGTGTTACTTGTTTTTTTATTTGCTGTTGTTGCTTTTTTATAAGTTGGTTTGCACTTTTTGCTGCCGCAGAAGGTTTTGAAGCTTTCTTAGGAGCAGGTGATGGTATAGATACTTTTCTTTTAGGATCATTAATACCACCACTTCTTGAATTAATATCAGAGCGGTTTTTAGTATTAGGATCCCTTGGAGTACCTTCCTTATCTACGAGTACAAATTCTATGTCCTTTTTAGTTTGAACAGGAGGTTTTTTGAATAAAGCCAAATTTATTCCCATAAGCGTAAGCATTAAAGAAATCAACCAAATTAAAAGTACTACAGCAGGATGTAGTGCTGTTGAAATTGCGAAAGATTTCTTTATAGGAATAACTTCTGGTTTGCTTGTTACAATCGAAGGAAGCGTATATTCTTCCTGATTGTTATCCTCTTCCTCGTCTAGTATAAAATTTTTGTTGTTTAAAATTGTCACTTTTTTAATCTCTCATTATTTACTCTTTTAGGATAATAAAATAGCAAATATTTTAAATTAATCTACTTACTAATTTTCATATCCATATCCTGATGTAGAAACAGTAATCGGTTGAGTAAGAAGTAAATCTACAGAAGCATTTGCAGGGATTTCTACATCATTACCTTTATCCCATACAGATTTTACTAACCCACCTCCGGCTCCTACTGCTGTTCCTAATGCAGCACCTCTGCCGACATCTCCACCAGCTAATGCACCAAATACAAGCCCTGAGACTGCGCCAACGGCACTTCCTGCTGCTAAGTCTTTTGCGTACTCTTTAGTAACATCCATTTTGGTACCACCAATAAGTACTCCTGTAGAATCATCAGTTTTGATTACAGCAGAAATAGGTATTTGAGTTCCATAAGGTGTGTTTATTTGAGTAAACCTTACACATAGCTTACCATTCATGCTTCCTCTTTTTGCTTTTGAGGCTTCTACTATAGTTCCGTATATAGAGCTTCCTGCTGGTGCAATGAGCTTATTATTATAATAAAAATCAGAACTTAATAGCATACTCACAGATTGTCCAGCTTTTGCTGTGGCTGATGAAATTGGAGCCATAAATGTCGCAGGAACCGTAGATCCAGCCGGTACCATTACGACATTACCTCTTAGTGGCTGGTTAGAATTATATTGCATAGGCTGTTGCGTATAATTACTGTTATAAACTGGTTGTGTTTGTGTCTGTTGAAAAGAGTAATTTGAAGCAGCATATACTAAATTCAATGAGTTTAATGATATTAACATTAATGTTGCTAGAAATTTTTTGTTCATAATATGAATTCTCCTCTCCTCTTATTATATTTTATTATTAATCAGATTTTTGTCAATTAATAACAGTATGCGTCATATGTATAGGAGCTGTCAAAACTATTATTAAATCAGCTCCTGATGATATTGTAACATGTTCTCCCATTTTTCTTTTAGCTCCAGGAACACACTGTAATGTTCCCATAGCTCTGAACATCGCCCATCTTTGATAATGAGGAATTCTTATATATTCCGCAGGAGGAGTTAATTCTCCGCCAATCATATTATTATTGGATGTATAAACATAAGCTTTTATAGGGATTTCAAATCCATCTTTAAGGTACATTTTATTTACAAAAATTCGCATTGCAGCATTTGTTCCAATTATAGGCTCATTTTTTTTATCAATATAGCCTGTTAATTTTGTACCTTGTGGGATAACATTTTTATCAAATAAAAATATATCAGATGTCGTTATAAAACTTACGCTATCGCCTTCTTCGCAGTAAGCTGTTGAAAATTCTTGTAAAGAAATTACAGGGATATGTGTTCCTGTAGGTATATCAAATTCATCATAATCTCTTAAGTTTATTTCAGCAGCAAAAGAATTTATTGAAAATAATATTAATAATAATGTAAAAAGAAATTTTCTCATACTTATTATTATAATATTATCGAATAAATTGTAAATGTTTATGTTTCGCTATTTTCACTTTCTTTTAAATATTCTTTAACTAAGTTAATAGGTGTAGCAAATCCTATACCAATGTTTGAAATATTATTATCAGGATTATAAATTGCTTGATTTATTCCTATAATTTCTCCTTTGGTATTTAATAAAGGGCCGCCAGATGAGCCTGGGTTGATTGCAGCATCAGTTTGAATACGATTTTTTGCATAATCAATTCTTGATATAATTCCTTGTGTAAGTGTTCCGCTAAAACCAAAAGGGTTTCCTATAGCTAGTACTTTTTCGCCTACTTTTATTTTTTCGGAATTTCCAAGTTTAACTGTTTTTAAATCACTTGGCACATCTATTTTTAATATGGCAATGTCTTTATTTTCACCTAAGTGTTTTATAACTTTAGCATTGTAATTTTGTCCATTATTCATAGTCACAACAACAGTTTTACCAATGTCTATTACATGTGCGCTTGTTAGAATAACTCCTGATTTATCAATTATACATCCTGTTCCGCAAGACATACCATCTGGGACTTGGGAATCTACTGATACTATAGCAGGATTGATTTTTTCATAAATGGATACAGCATCATTTGTTTTGTATCCAAAAGATAATACCGGCAATGTTGTTATTAGCATAAAAATAAATATAGATAATTTTTTCATATTTGATATCCTTCAACTAAAACTAATTTTTAACAAATCGGATAAATTCTCAATTATACATAAGATATTTTCTTGGGTATTTTATTTTCAATAAAAATCAGAAAGTAATTGTTAAGAATTGTTACAAATTTTATTCTTTGTGAAATTAGGTATTTTTTATAGACTTTATATATATGTAAGATTTAAAAAAGATGGTGAATAAAAATGGCAATCGCAAATTTACATGAAACATTATTATCATACAAATTAAGAAGAAATGAGTTGAACTTACAAATAACTGAGTTTCAATCTCAAAAATCGCTTGCTACTTATTCACAAGCTGATGCACAATCTTTAAAAAATGCAGAAACTCGTTCAGTACGTGATTATTTTAAAAACCTATATGAAGAAGATCAGGCTAGAGGTGGTGCTCACCTTTATGATGATTATAAAGATTATACAGAAATCCCTGATTTTGAAGAAGAAATTGATAAATTAACTGCAAATTACCAAGATCAACTTGATCAATTAACTGCTTGGGAAACTGCTATTGATGCTCAAATGACTACAGCAAGTGCTGAATTAGAAGAAGTAAATGCTTATATGGAATCAATAAGCTCAATGTTATCAAGCAATATCCAAGAAGACTTTAACTATGGATTAAACGGTTAATTATTTAAATAGCCAAATTCCAATTAATGCAAATACTATTAAAGCTGTATTAAAATGTAAAAAAGTTGGAATACAAGTATCAAAAATATGGTTATGTTGTCCGTCTGCATTTAAACCAGCTGTAGGTCCTAAAGTTGTATCTGAGGCCGGTGAACCAGCATCGCCTAATGCCGCAGCTGCAGCTAATAAAATAACCATTTGTGGAATGTTAAATCCCATTTTTAAGCATATTGGAATAAATAAAACTCCTAAAATTGGAATTGTACCGAAAGATGTTCCTATTCCAATAGTAATAAAGAGTCCTAATATTAATATGATTAAAGATGTAAGCATAATATTATTAGGAAGTATCGCAAGTACATTACTAACTAAAATCTCGATAGAACCAGTTTCTTTTAGTACAGATGCAAATCCGGCAGCTACAAGCATAACAAAAGCAACATAACCCATTAGGTATATGCCTTCATTCATCATATGGTCCATTTTTTCTTGAGGGATTACTTTGCAAGAAAATATAATGCCAAGTCCAACAAGAGCACCTAATGGAAGTGATTGTGTCAGTAATTGTACAATAAATGTTGCTATAGCAGCGAGTATTACAATCCAATGTTTAGGTAAAAATTTAGAACAATGATTTATTGATGTAGCGGTTTCTATATCGCTGTATATACGAGGTTTTCTATATGTTATTAGAACAGCAATTAATAGGGCAACTAACATTCCAAGCCCTAAAACTGCAGTGTATTTCCAAATATCTTCTCTTAAAATTATGGCGCCATTTTGTACCATATTATCAGCAATAAGGTTTTGAAAAATTAGTCCAAAGCCTACTGGTAAAGTTATATAAGGTGTTTTTAAACCAAATGCTAATACGCAAGCTACAGAGCGTCTGTCTAAATCCATTTTATTCATAATTTTTAAAAGTGGTGGGATTATTATCGGAATAAACGCTATATGAATTGGTATAATGTTTTGAGATGCCATTGCTATAATCGTAAGAACAATTAATAGAAGATACTTATTATTAGATACAAACTTTGAAATCTTTTCTGAAATTATATCTGTAAATCCAGAGTGGGACATTGTTGCAGCAAAGGCTCCGAGGAGAATATAGCTAAGCGCAGTTTCTGAATTCCCTCCCATTCCAGAAATAAAAACTTGCATTACTTCTTTTATTCCCATTCCAGACATAAGTCCTGCTATTATTGTAGAAATAATAATTGCCAAAAGAACATTAATTTTTCTAATACATAAAACACATAGCAATAATACAGAAATAAAAGCAGGGTTAAGAATAATTTCTTTTAAGACTTCCATAGTTAGTGTTTTTCTTCTTCCTGAAGAAGGTCTATCAGATCTAAAGCAACTTCTTTTTGTAATTCTGCTGGTAATGATTTTAGATATTCAAATGCTTCTGCAATTTTTTGGTCAGTATCATACCAACGTCTTAATACGTATGTAAAAGCATCTGTTAAAATATTATCAGATAAGTCTATTCCATTATCTTTAGATTTTTTTACTATTAAATCTGCACATTTATATTGAGTCATTATATTTGCATTTCTCATAAGACTCACGGCTAAACTTACTGTAGGATCTAAATCATACCAACGCTTATACATACAAACACCTTTTCTTCTTTTCTTTATAGTATATTTTTTTTATTATTTTGTCAATTGAGAGTTTATAGATTCTATTCTTTCATCATTATCTACTTTTAGAAGCAAAGTTTTTTCTTTGCTAGTATCTCCCTTTAAGATTTCTATATTAGTTTTAGGCAGTTTAAATCTTTTCGCCAAAAATTCAACCAAAGCTTTATTAGCCTTATTTTCAATTGGTTGAGCTGTAACTTTAACTTTGATAAATTCTTCTTCTAATATAATTTCATTTTTTGAAGAATTAGGGACAATTTTTAGTTTAATGATAAGCCCTTCTTTAACTCTTTTTATCATACTTTTTGGAACACCATTACATATTCGTGTTTAAAGATATAAAATCCTCCAGCAAGAGCTCTATAACGCCATAAATTAGCAGTTTTGCCTTTTGCTCTTTCATTACCTTGCATGTCCTTTATAATAATAGCTTTAGTAATAAAACCAAGTTTATTCATTCTTGCCATACACTCAAAACCTAACGGTATGTGTTGAGAATTAGCATATTTATCGCCAATTATAAGACAAGCAAAACGACCTTTTTCTAGTAAATCGTAGCCATTTTTTGCGACTTTTTCGAATAAGTCATAGAATTCTTCTGTTGATGCGCAATTTGATAAATCTTCTTTTCTATCAGAAAACTTGATAATATCATCATAAGGTGGATGAAGCATAAGTAATTGAGCTTGCTTTTCTCCCATAATTTCTAGTCTTGTTTTTATTTTTTCTTTAGCAATTTCGCTAGCGGAATCTGCACAAATGATGTTAACGTCTGTAACTAGCTGTTTTGGCGTAAATTTTTCAGAAACTTTTTCTGCCAAATCATCTTTTAGCTCAACTCCAATACATCTTCTATTCATGTTTATAGCTTCTATTCCAGATGTCCCTGAACCAAAAAATAAATCTAATACTACTTCACCTTTTTTTGTATAGCGTTCGTAGATTTGCTGAGCAATTTGAGGAATATAATTTCCATGATACTCATTAGAATGACCACCTTCCTTTAATCTATTAGGAAATTCCCATAGAGTATCAGTTTTAATATGGTCGTAATCTCTCCATTTTTTCAAGTTTATATCACTATAAGAAGTTGTTTTTATGTCATTATTATTAACAACTTTTAAATTATTCTTCTTTTCAACTTTTTTTTCTTTTAAATTCGATCTAACCATATCTCTCCCCATTCAATATTAATAGTTTATATAACAATTTATAATTTGTAATCACATAAATAGAGGATAAATAATACAAAAATGGCGGTAGTTTTTACTGCCGCCATATATAAATTTTTTCTTAATTTATTTAGCCATTTCTTGTAACTTATCACAAGCATCACAAGGTGCAGGCTGTTGTGTTTGTTTTTGACAAGGATCGCAAGGCTGAATAGCTTTCTTTTGGCAAGGATCACATGGTGCAGGTGCCGCAGCTCCTGTACAAGGACATGGATTTTCCATTTTTTTGCATGGGTCACATTTCTTTTGTTTTTTGCAAGAACAATCAGCCTTTTTCTTTTCACATTTTGGGCAATGTCCCCAATATGCAGGATTTAAGTTTGACCAATCAAAAGCATTTGCACTTTGTATTCCAATGGTGGATACAATACCTAATACAGCTAACATTGATAAAGTTTTTTTCATCTCTTACTCCTTTTTTTCTACAAACTTTTACCGTATTTTTTAATACATACTAATTTTAAAAAATTATTTTTACTTTTCTATAACCCAATTGTAGAAAAAAAGGGTAGTCAAAAGACTAATTTTTATTTTTATCAATTAGTTTATTTTTTTTATCCCAACTAAATGCTGAACGAATTTCTGCACCAATTTTTTCTATTAGATGATTTTGTGATTTTTCTCTTAATAGTTGGAAGTTAGTTCCTCCATTGTCCATTTCTTGCATAAATTCTTTAGCATATGCACCAGATTGAATATCAGCAAGAATCTTTTTCATTTCAGCTTTAACGTAAGGGTTAATTAATTTACCCCCTCTTGTTAAATCTCCATATTCAGCATTATTAGAAATTGAATAGTGCATATCCTCAATTCCGCCTTGATAAATTAAATCAACAATAAGTTTTAATTCATGGCAGACTTCAAAATAAGCCATATAAGGAGAATATCCTGCTTCTACTAAGGTATCAAAAGCTGTTTTTATAAGTGCTGAACATCCACCACATAAGACAGCTTGTTCTCCAAATAAATCTGTTTCAGTTTCTTCTCTGAAGCTTGTTTCTATTATTCCAGCCCTGCCTGAACCGATTGCAGAAGCATATGAAAGTGCTATCTCTTTAGAATCTCCACTCACATCATTTTCTATTGCAACTAAAGAAGGAACTCCTCTTCCTGCAACATATTCGCTTCTGACTGTATGACCGGGAGCTTTTGGCGCAACCATTATTACATTGATATCATTAGATGGTTTTATAAAACCATAGTGAATATTAAAACCATGGGAAAACATCAAATATTGCCCTTTATGTAAGTATGGTTTAATTTCGTTTTCGTAAACTTTTGCTTGTATTTCATCTGGAATAAGTATTTGAATTATATCAGCATATTTTACAGCTTCAGATATGCTCATTGTTTTTAGTCCATAATCTTTAGCCTTTATTTCGGAAGCTCCTCCAGCTCTAAGACCGAATACAACATCACATCCAGAATCTTTCAAATTCAGACCTTGTCCATAGCCTTGAGAACCAAAACCAATTATTGCAATTTTTTTTGATTTTATTAAATCTTTGTTGATATCTTTATCTGTATAAATTTTAAGGTTATCCATTTTTCCTCTCCTTATTAGTTACAGTAATTATATCACTTCAAATTATTAAATAATAAAACTGTGTAAAAAAACTTAATAAAAAAGCAATTATTTGTAAAAAGTTGTTTTTTATAAATGTATAAATGGAGGATTTTATTTATGGGGATAGATTTATCAAAGCTACATGGAAGATCTATGGAACTTGCTATTAATGCTGATAAGAATTCTGGTTGTTCTAATGGAAAATATTTAGATAATGAAAAAGAAATCTCACTATTTTTAGAAAGTGCAAAAGTTGCGATTAAGAATGGTGAACTTGAAGAAAGAGATATAAATGCAATTTTTGGATTAGAAAAAATAAAAACGGTAAAAGCTTCAATTGCAGCTTCAAAAGAATACACAGATGGTGAATTGGCAAAAAATTATGTAGAAAATTTTTCACAAAATGAAAAAGAAGATATTACATATACAACAAGAACTAATACTGAAAATGAGTATAATAAAATGGCTCATGATTTAGATTCTATGATGATTGAAAATGGAATGCTTGGGACTACTACCATTTTAGAAAGAATGCCAGAATACGATTTTGAAAAATTATTAGAAAAATATTCTCAAAAACAGGATACATATAATGATGTGAATAAAAAAATTGAGAGCTGGTATGAAGATCCAAATATAGAAAAATCAAATATAGAAGATAAAACTCTTTTAGAGGATACTATAAATGATATTTTAGGTATGGACTATAATGAATATCAAGAAAAATATGCTAGTGAAATTAAAGAGGTTTCTGTAATACCTCCAGTAATCCGCGGATATTCAAGCTGGGCGGCAATAGTTGCCCATGAAGAAGCGGTATCAAAGCTATCGGATAGTGCAAAAAAAGTCTATGAAGAAATTAAAACTTTAAATAATTATTTATATCAAAATTTTAAAAGTTGGCAAAATGATATGATTTATGAGTCTTCTAATAAAACACAAGAAATGGGAGCTTCTATAATTAATGATCTTAGCACTGTTGAATATAATGAAAATGCCAAATCAATCAATGGAGAAATTATTGGTTTTGAAATGCCAGAAAATTGACTAGTAAAGAAGAATTTTATTGAAGCTATTGAAAACAAAGATATTGAAGTCTCAGTTAATGACATAGAAGTAAATAATAAAAAAAATAAGCCTAAAAAAATTCTAAAAGATGGGAAGATTGTTATTGAAAAAACAAGCCAAGATGGTATGAAAATTTATTATGATTTGAGTGGAAAAGAGATTAAATAAAAAAGCGGTCTTTATAGACCGCTTTTTATATTACTAAATTTCAGTATCTGAAATCATAGATGTTTGTTCTCCTATGGAACTAACCTCTGTCTGACTATTTTCCGAAGTTGTTGAATCATCTTCTTTGTCTGTATTCACTATCTTGTTAACAGATACAACACTATCATTATCAACAAGATTTTGAGCTCTTACACCTGTAGCAGGTCTGCCCTGACAAGAAATATCTCCTGCTTTTATTCTAGTCACAATACCATTAGCAGTTACAAGCATAATTTCATCGCTTTCTTCTACTATTGTTAGTGCGACTAATCTTGAAGCATTTGATTTAAACTTAGTCGCAATTAGACCAATACCGCCTCTGTTTTGAGGTCTGAATTCTGATAATTTTGTACGTTTTCCAAAACCATCTGATGTTACAACTAGAAGATCTGCATCATAATTTCTAGGAACAATATCGCAGCCAATAATAGTATCAGCAGAACGTAATTTCATAGAATTTACACCTCTTGCACTTCTTCCTAGAGGTCTTAAGTCTTCTATTGGGAATCTTATTGCCATACCACAAGATGTACCAATAATGATTTCATCATTAGCTTTTGCTAATTTTACCCAATTTAATCTATCTCCTTCTTCAAGAGATATAGCTATGATACCGCTTCTTCTTATACTTGCAAAATTATCCAACTCAATACGTTTAATATAACCTTTTTGAGTTAACATAATTAAGTTCGCATCATGTGAGAAAGTACTTACAGGAACAACTGCAGTAATAGTCTCACCTTGTTCAATAGGTAGTACATTTACAATCGGTAAACCTTTAGATTGACGACCACCTTCAGGGAAATCATATACATTTAAGCTGTATACTATACCCTTAGATGAGAAGAATAAAACTTTATCATGCATCATGGCTGTAAAGAAATGTTGAATGTCATCATCATCCTTAGTCTTCATGCCAGCTTTTCCTCTTGTAGCACGATTTTGTCTTTCAAAAGTATCTAGAGATATTCTCTTTAAATAACCTTGGTGAGTTATAAATACTGCCATTGGTGTGTTAGGTGTTAAATCCTCTATTGTTACTTCACCTTGTTCAGGTACAATTTGTGTCTTTCTATCATCACCATATTTTTCTCTATCTTCAATCAATTCAGCTTTAATTATGTCTAAAACTTTTTGACGATCTGCAAGGATTCCTTCATATTCGGTAATCTTTTTAAGTAATTCATCATATTCATTTTTAATTTTGTCTTGCTCCAAGCCAGTAAGTCTTCTTAATTGCATTTCTAAAATAGCATTGGCTTGATCAATATCAAGTCCGAATCTACTCATAAGACCCACTCTTGCATCATCAGTTGTCTTAGATTTTTTGATTAATTCTATTACTTCGTCCAATGAGCCTAGAGCAATCAATAAACCTGCTAAAATATGAGCTCTAATTTTGGCTTTTTTCAAGAAATAAATAGTTCTTCTTGTTACAATTTCTACTCTATG
>CALVAL010000024.1 GCA_944325535.1 Candidatus Gastranaerophilales bacterium | reverse complement strand
CATAAAATACGTATTTTCTCTTATAAAATCATATCCTATATGGAACTTCAAATCCTCAGGTCCTACTGATAAATAGAATGAGTTCTCTTGAAAAGCTCTATCATTAGGAGAATCTCCAGATAAATTAATAGAACCAAACCAAGATAGAGCTAAATAACGGCTAAACCTAAATGTTTCTCTTAAATATACATTTGACTTTCCATATCTATACGCGTCAAATACTGGAATTGGAGATTCGTCATGGTATACTGAATGAAAATACCCGATATCTTGCATCCAACGTTTATATTGCGTATGAATTCTTGGACCAATTCTACCAATAATTTGAGTATCACCAGTACCATATAAAGTTGCGGCAAATTGAGATGATATATCAAAAGAAAATGCTGTTTGCTTATCTTCATTTCTATATCTATAGAAATTTTGATCAGCTTGAGCCATATAACGAGTTCTTAAAGTTCCAATTTGAGCGCCATTCAATGCTTTAAAATTGACATCCTCTTCTATATCGTGATAATATCCTAAATCTAGTCTATGCGCAAAAGAAGATTCTTTACCCTTTAACAAGAAATCTTTACTAGCGTATCCTTTTTCATATACTAAATCAATACCGTATTTTGGACGACGACGGCCTAAGAACCATTCATTCATATAATCATTCATACCATATTGCAAGTACAAATTATCATCTAAACGTTGCTTACCTCTAATCAAGAATTTACTTGCTGCAGTTCCATAAGCCACTTGTGTTCTGTTGGTAGCACTTTGGTATCGACCAATACCACCAATACCAAAACCACTTTTATAATTCAACATTGGAATAGCTTTTAATACAGCACCGTGTGGTAGCTCAAATACAAATCCAGGACCTATATACATACCAAGTCCACGCAATGAACCTAATTCCCAAGAATTTGTCTCTGCAAAATCATTATTCTTATTTGTATAGACTTTCAAAGCTGGAATCTTAACGACTTTACGTCTACCCTTAAAAACTGTAGCTCGCTTTATTGCTAAAACCTCTAAATCGCCTTTTTGCGTAATTTTCAATTCTTTTGCTTTTACTTTGATTAGCCCTTTTTCCATATCATCTGATAATGACGATTCGTTTTTTGGCATAATCATGTCTATCATTCTTGGACCAGCCATACCAGATCTAAAATTAACAGGAAAAGATTCATCAACTGTTATTGAACCGTTTTCTTGAACAATCCTATCTCCATATACATATCCTTTTTTTGCTCGCATTTCTATAGTTGAAGTACGCGTCAGAGGATTCTCTATTAAAGCATTTTCCTCATTCATATCAACAAAGATATAATCACCAGTTATTACTTGACCATTTTTTACTATATGAACATTGCCTTCTGCTTTTATAGTATTATTCATTCTATCATATGTTATAGTATCAGCTTTCAAAACTGTTTGCTGTTTGACGAATTCTACACTAACGTTTCCTTTGGCTACTACACAATAGGTATCAGAATTATAATCCATATTTTCACAATCCATGATTATATTTTCTGAATCATCCTGCTCTTGTTGAGCAGCAGCTTTTTTCTTTTTATTCCAAAAATGTCTATTTTTTTTATTATCTTCTACAGCTGCCTCATCTGCTTCAAAGCCATCAGCCATAACATCTTCATCAAAATGTTCTTCTAAATCCTTTGACGCATACTCAGAGGTTTCTGTTCCTCCTACATAAACATCCTCACTCGGAGCAGTAGGCGCTAGCTCCATTTTCTTAGCTTGATTTTCTCTTAATTTATTTTTTAAAATCAATCTAGCTCGTTTAACTGGCGGCATAGTACGTTCTTGCTTAGAAACAGCCTCTTCCTCCTTCTGTTCTTGAAATACAGGTGGAGTAAAAAAAGCATCTCCTGTAAAATCAGAAGGATCTACAAAAGAGTATTCTGCAAAAGCCGAATTTACAGAAATTAATGATAATATTAATAATATCGCTATTCTATTCTTCAATTTATATTTTTCCTATTATATGTAATTTAACGGATTATTAGGCTGTCCATTTACTCTGACTTCAAAGTGACAATGAGGACCAGTACTATAACCAGTTGTACCTTCATACCCTAAAACTTGACCTTTATTCACTCGTTGCCCGTTAGAAACAGCGATTGAATTCATATGAGCATAAAGCGTTGTTATTGGTTTCCCATTTACTATACCATGTTCTAATATAACAACTTTACCATATCCACCATACCATCCGGAATAAATAACTTTTCCTGAATTTGAAGCTCTAATAGCTCCTAAATTAGGACCTCCTATATCGACACCGGAATGGAAAGATTTACTATTAAAAATAGGATGAGTCCGCCAGCCAAATGGAGAAGTTATTCTTCCCTGAATTGGTTTTATAAAGCCTGAGGCTACCTGTACATTAGAATCTTTTGCCGTTTTATTAATATAAGAACCAATGCTTGCAGATTGCTTAGCAAGTTCTTTTTCAGCTCTTTCATAAGCAACTCTATCAGTTCTTAATTTATTAATCATACTCTCATTTTTAGCAATTGCTCTATCAATATAAGCCTTTTGAGAGTTAATTGAAGCAACAGAACGCTCTAAATTTTGTTTTTTTGCCTGAATATTTAATGTAAGAATTCTTATTTCCCGCGCCTTATTTTTAGCTGCTTCCATCTTTTCAAAATCATTTTTTAAAATTAGTTTTTGGAAATAAATCCTATCTACTAACATGTTAATATCTTCAGATGAAATAAGGATCTGAAAAAGTGCTTTTCTTTGAGACTTGAATACTATTCTTATGCGATTAGCAAGCACAGCATTCAAATTATTATACTCTCCAATGGCTTTATCCAATTGAGCCTGCATACCATACAGTTCTTTTTGTGTAGATGCAATCTGTGACTGAGACTGAATCAAGCTATTATTTGCACTCTCTAATTTTTGTTGATTTTTATAAAGTTTATTTGTTTCCAGATTTTCTAACCAGCGTAAATGATTTATTTTAGCACGAGTCTGCCTTTTTTTAGTTTCCAAATCCTGCGTAGCAGAAGCTGACAGTCCTGCGACTTGAGATAAAATTATTGCAAAAAATATTAAACAGCTTAATATTCTTCTCAAGACTTCCCCTCGCTATTTACCTAACACAGGCAATATCATTAATACACCCATTCCAATAGTCCATAACAAAAAACAAACTGCCATAAAAACTGTTATAAACTTCCTATGTTCTCTTAAAAAATTCATACATACCTCTCTATAAATATAGTATTACAAAAATATCCCTAAATCAATTTTGTAACAGATTTGTTTTACAAACAGTTATTTTCAAACAATTAGTTAAATAAGCTCAAAAAATTAAACCAAAACAAAACTAACAAAGGTAGTAAAATTATAACAAGTAGTAGAAACACACCTTTTGTTGTTTGAGCAAATGAACGAAAGGTATGATGGCAATTATTATTAAGATAAGAAGAAATTGCTTTACCTAATGTTGTTTGTAAAATTTCGTTTTCATTAGAAAACTTCAGCGAAAAATTTGGACATCTTTGAGCAAAATATAGAATATCATATATTTGATCAACAATCATTAAAGAAGGCTCCTGTTTTATCGAAATATCTTTCAAATCCTCCCCTATACTGTAGGAAACATTTAAATCCAAAGCTTTTAAATAATACTTGCCAGACGTTACACCAGCATTAATAAAAAATTCCATGGATTTTATATCACTATATTCTATTTTAAATTCATGCGAATTTTCACAAACCACTAGATATTCATTATAAAAATCTATATATTCAACATTCACTTGACCAATTTTTGTCAAAAAATTATAGCATTTAGTATCATTAAAAGTCTCTACAACAATAATCCAAAAAATAATTGTTAAAATAAAAACACATACTATTAATGCAATCCCATATCCTCCCATCGAAGAATATAGGCCACTTAAGCCAAATTGCACAAGAAAATATACAAAATATAAGCTAATAAATGAAAATATTATTGCTATAACAATAGATTTTACAACGTTAAAATCTATCTTTTTAGCTTTATACTTACGATTCCTTATCCGAGTTTTTTTTAAAGTAAAGTCAAACATAACATCTTATAATTGCTTATAATTGTCGATGGGGGGACTTGTCTTGACCTGTTCGCGTTAAACGTGTCTACGGATTTTGCTTCAAAGAATTTTATTCTTTTCGCAAAACGCCTTCGCACTCTGCTCACAGGTCGCTGAACCTTTAAATGCTTCGCATTGGGGTTCTGCGTCCCTTATACGATTCTTGTATAAATACAAAAATTGTCGATGGGGGGACTTGAACCCCCAAGGATCTCTCCACACGCCCCTCAAACGTGCGCGTATACCGATTCCGCCACATCGACATAATAAACTTTATATTTAATTTTCAAATTTTCTTTGTGGCTGAATCGGTATTTTCCGACATACGGCTCGCCTCACTATCGTTCGGTCTCGCCTACCTCCTCTCAAAACGATACTTAATCGTTTTTCGGGAGTCCTTGCCACATCGACATAATAAACTTTATATTTAATTTTCAACTCTCATATTTTAGCACAAAAATATTTCTTTACAAATCTTCTAATTTGATTGACTTATATTCGTCTCTGTCTAAAAATTGACTTATAGAAAGAAGGTAATATTATGAATATCTCATCAATTTCAATGAACGAAGATTGCAGACCTAGAAGAAATCTATTTATAAAATATTCAAACAGCTTTATGTCAATGCCTAGAAGTGAAGAATCTCCTGTAGAAAAAGCGAAGCAAATAGGTTCTGAAAACAAAATTGACAAAGTAAAAGGAATAGAGACACTTACAATATTCCCTAAACAAGTAATTGATGGGAAGACAATTATCACAGCATAACTTCAAGGAGAGATATGATTTTAAAAATTTATAGAATGGAACACAACCGTTTTGTCCCTGAATACAAAACAGAAGGTGCTGCAGGTATGGATTTATGCGCAGCGATTAGCGAAGAAATTACTCTGCAACCGCTTGAGAGAAAGCTTATCCCTACAGGATTAAAAATCGAATTAGAACACGGCTATGAAGCTCAAATTCGTCCACGTTCAGGACTTTCTATTAAACACGGAATTAGTCTAATTAATTGCGTAGGAACTATCGATGAAGACTATCGCGGAGAAGTTTGTATCCCTATCGTAAATCTTTCTAATGAACCTTATACTATTAAGCCTGATGAAAGAATTGCACAAATGGTAATCGCAAAATATGAACAAGCGAAAATTGAAGTTGTAACAGAACTCTCTGAAACAGAACGAGGAGCTGGCGGCTTTGGCTCTACCGGTAAATAAAGTTTTGTTGCAAAATTGCTCCTAAATAGACTCTTACACTTGACGAGGCTTGAAAAAAAGTATAAAATGTGTGAATAGCACTTCTCTAGTGTTACGGTTATTAAATTATTTAGGAGAACAAGTCATGTACCAAGATGAAACGCTTATTTGTGAAGATTGTGGCTGTGAATTCGTTTTTACAGCTGGAGAACAAGAGTTTTATGCTGAAAAAGGTTTGACAAATAAGCCAAAAAGATGTCCAAACTGTAGAAAAGCAAAAAAACAACAACGTAGAGGCAAAAAGAAAATGTATGATGCAGTTTGCGCAAAATGCGGTAAACAGACTCAAGTACCTTTTAACCCTACTCAAGGCAGAGATGTTCTATGTAAAGAGTGCTTTGATGCTGAAAAAGCTGCAGCAGCTGCTACTGCCTAAGTAGAATATAATTCAAAACTAAAATGCTCTGGATATTTTATCCGAGCATTTTTTGTTTTAAAGACTTTATTCTTTGATTTGATTCTAACACTTTTTGCTGCAAGGCAGAATCTTTTTGAACCTCTTCCACCAAATCCTCAATTACTTTAATCGTCTTTGAATCAGCGACCCTAAAAATAAACATATCAACTCCGGCATTAATTGCCATTTTACAAGCTTCTATACTACCAAAAGCTTGTACACCCTTCATCACCATATCATCAGTAATCACAACACCATCAAATTTCATTTTATTTCTTAAATACCCAATAGCATTCTTACTCAATGAACTAGGTATCATATCAGAATCAAAACAAGTACAGTGCAAATGCGCAGCCATTACCATTTCTTTTGCTTCATAAAATGGTCTTATATGAATTTCTTCCATTTCTTTTAGGGGTAATTTGATTTGAGGTAAACCCAAATGACTGTCTTTATCAGCATCACCATGACCTGGAAAATGTTTTAGACAAGGTATTATTCCGTGTTTTCTATAAATTTCTGATACTATTTTTACCCCTTTTATAACATCACTAGTATTATTTGAAAAAGCTCGCTCACCAATGATTGGATTTTTAGGATTTGTATTTACATCAGCTACTGGTGCAAAATTTAAATTTATTCCATATTCTACAAGCTCATCTGCTATTTTTTCGGTCTGCCAAGCTAAAAATTCTTCCCCTTTTTTGTAAGCTTCTCTTGGAGAGAGATACCTTGGATGGATATTTTCAGTCCTCTCCACACGTCCGCCTTCTTGGTCTATAGAAAGGAATAATGGAGTCTTGGACTTTTTATTAATTTCAGCTATAAGATTTTTAAATTGTTCTTTTGATTCAATATCACGAGTAAAAAATATAACACCGCCTAGATTATTTTCTAAAGCATAATCTAAGCAATTCCCCGTTCCTAAAATAAACATTTGATAGACTAAATTTTTCATATATTATATCATACATTCAATTGATAATAAAAATCAACTTTTGGAGTAATTTATTATTTGTGGTTAAAAATCATAATTTAATGTATAATAGGGATATCGGAGTAGATTATGGAAAGAGTAAAAAAAATATTTTTAACATTAGTTGTAGGTTTTTTATTACTATCAGCAATTTCGCTTGATGTATCAGCTGCTAAAAAATCTTCTAAACTATCAAAAGAAGCTATTGCTGAAATGTCAGATAGCATAGATAAATTGACTCAAAAAATTTATGGAAGAGCATTATTATCACCTCAAGATAATGAGACTCTTATTGGTATAAAAATTAAGCTTGATAATCAGATGTTAATGTCATCATCAACTGAATTGGCTCCTTTATACTATAAAGCAGGTAATGTTTATAAACTGCGTGATATGAAGCCAGAAGCTATTGAATGTTATCAGACTATTTTAGAAAATTTTTCTGATACGGCACTTGCTCCAAAGGCAAAAGCAGCTTTAGAGTCATTAGGTGTAACTGTTACAGTTCCTACTACTAATGAAGAAGCTTCAGAAGAAGATATTTAAAATTTAAACTAGCAAAAAATATTTTTCCGAGCTTTATATTATTATATAAATAGCTCGGAAATTTTTTATGAAAATTTATAATCAATATAATATAACTCCAAAGTACCCAAATAGAAATATTAATAATACAAGCTTTCAATCAGCAAAACTAAAAGCACAACTTCCAAAGCTAGTACAAAAACAAGAAAATAAAAAAACTCTTGTAACTAAACTAGTAGATACAATTACTTCTGCAGTTGGAACTGCATTCTCTTCTAAAGAAAATTCTACAAATAGCCTAATAAAAGAACTGACAGATAAAGAATTTAAAGAAATATTTTCTTCTATAAAAAATCAACTTGAAAAATATCAAATTGATTCTAAATTTAATAAATACAGTATACAAGTAGTTCAAAAAATATTGGCGAATAAAGAGTTACTTGATGATGAACGTTTTTATTATTCGATAGAGGAGATTTTAGATTCTATTAATACTAAAAAAGAAGCTGAGGTAAAAATAAAATCTATTGATAATATTTTATCAAATGATTTTTTACTTTCTTGTCCGGATTCAGAATTAGGCAATATGGTGAAAAGAACTAAAAATGAAAATGATTTAAAAAAACAAACTTCTTTATTTAATGAACTAAAAAAAGATAAAAATTCCCTAGCTGATAATCAAACATTTTTACAAATTTTTGTAAATACTATCGTTAATAGATCAAAGACTATCGATATTGCTAAAGCCCAGTTTGATTTTGCAAAAACTTTATTTACAAATAAAGAATTTTGTAAACTTAAAGACTTTGATAAACTAGCAAAAATGTATATAGAAAATACCAACTTTAAAGAACAAGCAGATGTTAAAAAAGCTGTTTTTAATAAAATTTTCTCTGATAAAAGATTGTACCAAAATGATTCTATTATTAGCAAACTTATTTCTAATAATATCATATTGGATAATATTATATTGGATACAAATACTATAAAAGATGCTGGTGCTAAAAAAGATGTCATGAATCTTTATATAAAAAATAAAGAGCTTTATGAAAATCCTATTCTTAATAAAAACATTGGAGAGCTTATCTTCATTAGTGAAAATAATGAACATGTTGATATTATAAAAAAAATCTTTTCTAATAACGAATTATATGGAAACGAAAACCTCTTGAAATACTTACCCCAAATATTAAGTGTATATAAAAAATCTCTTCATGAAAAAATCCTAGATAGAATATTATCGGATAAGAATTTATATAATAATGAAGAATTTATGAAAAATCTTCAAGAATATCTCTACAGCACAATATCAAAAACACGGTCGGATATGGCACTAAAGCTTCTATCTGATAAAAATTTATACAATAATAGTAGTGTTATGGAAATGTTTATTGACATAATTCGTGAAGCAAACTTTCCTGAAGCATATGAAAAAAGATCTAAGCTGATTGATACTATATTACAATCTAAGGCTTTTAGTGAAACTCAAGATGTTAAAAATTCATTGGGGAAATTTATAAAATACGGAGAATTTATCAATCTTGAGTTTTTAAATTTAATTGCGAATGACCAAGATATTATTGATGCTGTTAATGAAATAGAAAATGAATCTGATGGATTATTATATTCATTTGTTGATGACAGTTTCTCATATGCACCGGATAAAAATATTTTTAACAAAGCTAAAATTTATGCTAAAGAAGGTATAAAACGAAAAGATCAACTCCAAGAAGCAACAGAAAATTTAAGTAATTTTGATATTTATAATGGGTTTACTCAGATTAGCTTCGAACTTAATGATGCAGAAAAAGTCTGTGGTAAAGATACTATTTTAGCTGCTTATCCATTAACTTTCAATGGGCTAGGAAATTTTGTATCAGATATTGCTCAATTTTATGGTGAATTAGTAGATGAATGGAATTTGCTAGAGAAAATTATTTTAAAATTTAATCCTAAAGAAAGTCAAAAAGCAAAAGAATTAGAACAAGAAATTATTAAATTAAAAAAAACATACCAAAATACTGAAAAACAAGGCCCCGAAGCTCTTAAAATTTTGCAAAATAGAATAAATACTAAAACAAGAGAATTGAGAGAATTATTGCAAAATAGAGTAAAAATGGATCCTCAAACTAGAATTGACAGACTACAAGCTCTTGCTGGCCTCAATAAAATGTCTGATATTGATTTAGAATATTATATTGATTTAATCAAAGACAGTACTCCAGAAAATAATAAAGCTTGGAATATTGAAATAAATAAAGCGATATTTAAACCTCTTAAAATGGAATATGATGCAGAGCTTACTAAGAAATTAGACTTGGCATCAAATAAATATTTGAGTAAAATCCTAAGTGCTGATGATGACTTTTTTGATGGTCTTGGAGTTTTATTTGATATACTCCATAACAATCCTCAAAAATCCGTAAAAGAGGCTTTAAATGAACTACCTCAAAACATTGAAACCCGCAGACAATTTGAAGAAATGGGATTAGATTATGATAAATGGGTGGATGTTGATAAAAACTCTTTCACTAAAGTAAACGTCGAACTTGATGCTCAAAAATCTCGTCAGGATGCTATTAAAAATGTTGAAGCTGATTTTAATGATGTAGCTTACATAAATTTACCTCAAGAGCAAAAAGATAAAATTAATCAAATTTTGAATAATGAAGGTGTGAACTTAAAAGAATTTGAAGAAATTTTATATGATGAAGATGGAATAAATATTGGTAAAAAAACTGTTCTAAAATTATTTGAAGAAGATAATCCAATTAGCTTTGAAAAACTAGCAAAATTAATTCCCGCACTCAAAAAAGGACTAAATTCAGATAATTTTTGGACTAAAGAACATGAAAACCAAGAAATAAATAACGCAGCTAAGACATTTTATAACCATATAATCAAATTAAGATATGCTGATGTAAAAAATGCTCAAAATATAAAATCGAATGGTGAAGCTAATTTAGAAGTTCATAAGACTGATATGAATGATATAAAACATTCACTATTTTTAGGTAATCACGCATCTTGTTGTACTGCAGTAGGTACAGGCTGTAACGAATTTTCAGCTCCAAATTATATTATGAATAAAGCGATTTCTGCTATAGAAGTTATGGATGGCAAGAATTTTGTCGGAAATTCTATGTGCTACATAGCTGAAGTGGATGGAGTACCATCACTTGTTTTAGATAATATTGAAATGAGCTCCAAGTACCAATATAACGACAAAATCAGAGATGCTTTTATGGAGTATGCTAAAAAATTAACCGAAGAAATCGGTGCTAAAGATATGCCAATTTATGCAGGACCTTTTAGGCATAAATTCAATATGGATATATATCCAATGACAGAACATTCTGTAAAAATCAAAGGCTCTAGCGGTGGTCAAGAAGTCTACATTGATTTTGTGACTAGCGGATATGTTATTGACAATGAAAGAACAGACGAAGTTGAATTATATAAAATAAGATAAATTTTTGTTATATTTTAATCACTCTAAGCATTACTAATATAAACTTTTAGCAAGCTTTATGCCCTCTTGAAAAAGTATAAAAACATAATTATAATATGTATATGAATAGCGTCGTAGGAGCAATTGCTAATTATCAAGCAATAGAGAGCGTTTATATTAGAAATATTTATAAAACTGAGGCTTCCAAGAATGAGTCAAATAATCTTACAGATTTAAATACTTATTCTCAAAATGATGAAGCTGCGACAGCTTCTATTTCAGCTAAAGCCTTAGAGCTATATAATGCAGAGCAAAATACTAACTCAAACTCAGAATACCAAGCCTCAAATAATTCAAACAAAGAAGAATTAACCCAACAAGAAAAACAAGAAGTAGCTGAACTAAAAACTACTGATGCAGAAGTAAAAGTTCATGAAAATGCTCATAAAGCCGCTGCAGGAGGATTAAGGACGTCCGCTCCTAATTATGAATACGAAACAGGACCTGATGGGAAAAAATATGCTGTAGCAGGTGATGTCAATATAAGTTACCAAACGAGTTCCGATCCTGAAGAGAATTTAAAAAATGCTCAGCAACTAAAAGCCGCAGCACTTGCTCCAGCTGAGCCCTCAAGCCAAGACAGAAAAGTCGCAATGAAGGCTGAAAGAGAAATTGCAAAAGCTCGACAAGAGATTCAAGAAGAAGAGCTAAAAAAAGAAAAAGAAGCAGATGGAAATAATAATTCATCTAATATCGAAAATAAAAATTCTGAAGAACCTGAAGTATCGAATGAAACATCTGAAATATAACTAATTAAAAAGACTAAACTTTTCGCTTAGTCTTTTTAATCTAAAATATTTAATCTCTATTTATTTTGTTGTTTGTATAAACAAACTTATTAAATCATTCAAAGCTGAATATTGTTTTTGATAGCTTTGAGATTGTTTTTCAAGAGTCAAGATTTGTTTTTTATACTCTTGAATAGATGCTTGGCATTCTCTAGCTGAAACTTTTAAATTTTCTTGCACTTGTTGAGCATCCTGTAGAACACTCTTCATAGAAATTCCTAAAGCTTCCATTGTCTGCTTAATAATTTGAGCACCTGTATGTCTTGATACACCACTTGGTAATTGAGAAATCAACTTTTTCAATACCGTAATATTAGCTGGCATTTCAAAAGCTTCACTCATAGTTTCAACAATAGGAGTTGTTTGAGATTTAGCAGGTTCTGCAAAAAAGATATCTTTTTCTTCTTCTACATCATCGAAGAAATTAGATACTTTTTCCTGTTTCGCAGGTCTTACAGGTTCTGCAAATATATCATCACTTGAAGCAAAAATATCATCATTAGATGAAACTTCTGAAGAATCATCAATACTATTGAAACTTGAATTATCTTCTATATCCATATTTTCTGCTTGCTTTTTTAACGCTTCTACAATCTTTTTTCCAACACTTTCATTACTAGGCATTTTTCTTAATACTCCCTCATAAGGTTTTACTCTTGTTATTATATTTTAAACATGCTAAAAATCCAATGTTTTGTTATGTTTTGTAAATGAACTGATTTTATTTTAGAATAGCTCTATGAATAATAATGAATTTTATAAAATAATAGGAAATTGAATTTCATTTTTAAGAAAACAAAAGGGACTCTCACTTGAAGCTCTTGCTTACCAAAGTGGAATTTCAAAAGGCGGCTTAAGTGAAATAGAAAGAGGGATGAAAGAGCCTAGAGCTTCTACAATATTTCTTATTTGTAATACTCTTTTTATAAGCTTCAAAGATTTTTTTGATTTTGATGAAATTGAAAAATTTTCAATCGATGAATAAAAAATGGAGCCCTTTGGACTCCATTTTTATTAGTTTTCTACATATTCTCTTAATCGTTTACTGCGATTTGGATGACGTAATTTTCTCAAAGCTTTAGCTTCAATTTGTCTAATACGTTCACGAGTTACACCGAATAATTGTCCAACCTCTTCCAAAGTTCTTTGACGACCATCATCCATACCAAAACGTAATCTTAATACGTCACGTTCACGAGGTGATAGAGTACATAGGACTTCTGCAAGATCTTCTCTTAATAATTCACTTGCGACAGTCTTAATTGGAGCATCAGCTTCTTTATCTTCGATAAAATCACCTAATCTTGAATCTTCTTCTTTACCGATTGGAGTTTCTAAAGATAATGGCTCTTGAGCAATTTTTACAATTTCTCTTAATTTAGAAATTGAAACACCCATTTCCACTGCCAATTCTTCTTCGGTTGGTTTTCTTGATAATTCTTGAGCTAATCTTCTTGTAACTTTTTTAAGCTTATTAATAGTTTCTACCATATGCACCGGAATACGAATTGTTCTTGCTTGATCAGCAATAGCTCTTGTAATTGCTTGTCTAATCCACCAAGTAGCATATGTTGAAAATTTAAAACCTCTTTCATGATCGAATTTTTCAGCAGCTCTAATTAAACCTAAATTTCCTTCTTGGATTAAGTCTAAAAATAACATGCCACGACCTACGTATTTTTTTGCAATACTTACTACAAGTCTTAAGTTAGCTTGAACAAGTTTTCTTTTTGCAATAGCACCAGGAGTACCACCTTGGATAATTTTTCTTGCAAGTTCAATTTCTTCACTTGTAGATAATAACTTTATACGACCAATTTCTCTAAGGTATAATCTTACAGGATCTTCTACTGCTACACCTTTTGGAACATCAGTATCAATTTCTGAATCCCTTGAATTATCCATCATATAAAAATCATCACTTTTCATCTCATTTAATTTAGATGATGTAATGATATCTTCAATATTATCTGTTCCCAAATCCGTTTCTATATAATCTACGGAATCATCATCCTTTTCAGAATCATAATCTAACATATCAAGGTTTTCGTCTTCTACACTAATTACTGATGAATGAGAATTTCTTTTTTGAGTCATTTACTTATCTCCAGTTCTTAACTTTATCTTATCTCTAAGTTGCATTTGTATTTTTAAAGCTTCAATTTCGTCATCATTTACCTGTTTATATTTTTGACGCATAATTTCTGCTTCTTTTTCCTGATAACACCTTTTCAGTCTGACCACATTTTCCCTTACTGCACGTTCAAACTCGTCTGAATCCAGTCCGCTGAATGCCTCAGAGAGTTCAACTATATCTGTTAATATTTCGGTCAACCTATCATCCTCAATGAATTCTGTATACAATGCTTTTGTTAATTCCTTAACATTATTTATTGTACAGATTAATTTGTCAATTGTATTTTTTACAATTATTAACGTTTCATCTTGAATGATATTTTCGGGTAACAATTCGTTCAGTTTTTGAAAGCTTAACGAACTATCGTTTACTAAAAAAACGCTCAATAAATTTTTTTGCACTTTTTGTTCGAATTGTGAAGAATTTGTTACATTTTTTTGTTTTTTTATCTCTACACCTTGATAATTAATCGAATTTGAAGCTCTTGAAAGCTCCTTCAACATTGCATTTTCATCAATATCCACAATTGCAGAGACCATTTTTACATATTCTGTTTGGATTATTTTATTATTTACATCTTTCAGTATATCAATTATTTGAGAAACTAACTCGGCTTTTTCCTGAGGAGTCTTAGCTGAATTTTTATCTTTTAAAATATTGTTTAACAAAAAATCTATAAGCAGTGGAGCGTTTTTAATATACTCTTTAAAAGCCTCACCCCCCATTGTTCTTATAAATTCATCTGGGTCTTTGCCTTGAGGAGGAGATACAACTCTTATTTCACAAGCATATTTATTATCTGCATTAGATGAAATATGACTTTCATCAAATTGTTTTACATCACCTAGCGTAGATAAAGTCTCTTTTATGACACTACTACCTTTTTTGGTTGCATTTACTCCTGCTGAATCAGTATCAAAAGATAGATAAATTCTTCTGGATTTTGTATATCTTGAAAGTAACTTTACATGCTCAGGTGTAAGTGCAGTACCACAAGATGCTACCGCATTTTCAACACCGTTTGCTTGTGCTGAAATTACATCAAAATAACCTTCCATAATCACTACACCATCTTCTGTTTTTATGGAATCCTTTGCCGAATTTAGGCCATATAAAATTTTGCTTTTATTATAAATTAATGAGTCAGAAGAGTTCAAATACTTTGGATTTTGACCTTCATCTACTGCTCTAGCTCCAAATGCAACAAACTCCCCATTTTCGTTTTGAATAGGTATTATAATTCTATTTCTGAATCTATCTATCCAGCCACCAGAATTAGATTTTAAAATTAGTCCAGCCTTTTCTAAAATATCATCATTAAATTCTTTTTTAAGTTCTTTATATAATACATCATATTTATTTGTAGCCCAGCCCAAATGAAATTTATCAACAATTTCATCACTAATTCCTCTTTTTCTTAGTGCTGTTATAGCTTTATTAGCATCATCTGCGGATTTAAGCTGCATACTAAAAAATTTCGCTGCTTTTTCACAAGCCTTCATCATATCTTTTTTCTGATTTTTTGAGTCACTTGTTTTTGCATATTTATTAGGAAGCTCAATCCCAAACTTTTCTGCTAATTCTAAAATCACATCTTTATATTCACGATTTTGAATTTTTACTAGAAAATTCAAAGCATCCCCACCAGCTCCGCAAGAAAAACATTTATAAATTCCTCTTGTAGGACTTACTGACATTGACGGGTGCTTATCGTTATGAAAAGGACAAAGCCCAATATAATTAGCACCGTTTTTTTTCAATACAACATATTGTGATATAACATCTACAATATCCAACCTGTCTTTTATTTGCGAAATTACATCTTCAAAAGAATTAGCCATAATTATATTTTACCACTCACAAAAGAAAAAAAGAAAAAGAATTAATTAGCTTTTACAAATTCCAAAATACCATTTGCAATACCTTGAGCTACATTTTTCGCAAAGTATTCTTTTTTATACAACATTGAATCAAGCGGATTTACAATATAAGCAGCTTCTACTAAAACTCCAACATACTCACTAGGTCTTATTACAGCAAAACTTGCAGTATGAATACCATTCTTTTTTGTACCAGATGATTTTGTAATTGTATTTTCTAAAATTTGAGCTAAATTTTTAGAATTATTATTATAATAATAAACACTTGTTCCGCGATTTTTATGATTATTCATTTCAATATCACCAATTGAATTTAAATGAATACTTACAAAAATATTTGCATTATTCTTTTTAGCAATATCAACCCTATCTTCTAAAGAAACATTACCATCACATTCACGAGTCATTACAACATTAACACCCTTGGATTTTAGAATCTCTTCAAGCTCTAAGCCTATTTTTAAATTTATATCCTTTTCTAAATCACCTAAGGCTCCTATTGCACCTTTTTCACTTCCTCCATGACCTGGATCTATAACCACCGTCAATTCTTCTATCTTTTCTGGTATTGCACTTACTTTAAAATCATACATACCATCATTTAAATCAACTTTGTATGAATACTTTTCCGGTTTAGGAATATTAATTGTATAAAATGATGTTGGAGAAAGCTCCGGATTATACACCCTAAAAAGAATTTCTTTTTCAACATCCTCTATTACATAAGGAAGCTTTTTAGTAAAAGAAATTGACTGTTGTTGAGCATTACTATATTTTTTTGTATCCATTCCTATAAAACTAGCTACATCTGAGTCATTATTTTTTAACAGCTCAACATCTTTTTTCATAATCCATGCCTGCTTATCTTTTGATAAAAATACTCTATAAAAATCTCCTATTTCAGCATTTACAAGAAGATTTGTCCCCTTAAAAAGATGAGAAATTCTATTCATTCCAAAATCAATAGGAGTACTCCTCAAAGGAGTATTGTCTTTTTTTACAATTGCAAGAGTTTGCTCAAATTCTGTTGGAGCAGTATTTATATTATTTTCTGCAGGTTTTACTTTTTTATTAAATTTGTATACTTGAGTACTATAATTTGACCTTATTAGAACTCTATTTTCTCCATCTTTAAGCTTTACAGAATATGCAAACGCTCCGTTTGGTGCCGTATATACTCTTGTATTATTTATTACTATCGATTCTGAATTATTCGCTTTTCCTAAAAAAAATGCATAATTAGAAGAAACATTAGACTCTTTTTTCTTTGGAAAAATAAGTTCATAAGAATATGATGTTGTAATAGTTGTAATATAAATCAAAAATAATGCAAAAACTCTCTTCATAGCAGCCATTTTAATATAAAATTTTACTGTATGCAATTTTATGATAGACTAAAATTATGAGCGAAAGTTACGTACCATTATATAGAAAATATCGTCCACAGACCCTTGATAGACTTGTTGGACAAGAGCATATAAAAAAGACTCTTACAAGTGCTATTGAGTTGGGGAAAATTGCTCATGCATACCTATTCACTGGTCCAAGAGGTACAGGTAAGACCTCTACAGCAAGAATTCTTGCTAAATCATTGAACTGTAAAAACGGACCGACTATTCATCCATGTGGAGAATGTGAAAGCTGTGTAGATATTACCAACTCAATTCCTATTGATGTTATAGAAATCGACGCTGCTAGTAATAGAAAAGTTGAAGATACACAAAATATTCTAGAAAAAATTCAATATACACCAGTACATGGTAAGTATAAAATTTATATTATTGATGAAGTGCATATGCTAACTAACCACGCTTTTAATGCACTATTAAAAACTCTTGAAGAACCACCTGAAAATGTTATCTTTATTTTAGCTACTACTGAAGTACACAAAGTATTAGATACCATAAAAAGCCGTTGCCAAAGGTTTGATTTCAGAAGAATTACAACAGACGATATCGTAGCTCATCTTAGATATATTTCTAATGAAGAAAAAATCAATATTTCAGATGATGCATTATTTACAATCGCTAAAAACTCTGCAGGTGGAATGAGAGATAGTATTTCTCTTTTAGACCAGCTAAGTATTCTAGGTGTCTCAAAAGAAATCTCATCAAATGATGTAAACTCAATTCTCGGAAGAATTTCTTTTGATGTTTTGAATAAATTGAGTGAAAAAATCATTTCATCATCTCCAAATGATGCTATCGAAATACTAAATGAAATTTATAATTCAGGTAATGAACCATTACAAATTTTAACCAATTTGTGTGAATATTTTAAAAACTTGCTAATTACAAAAAACTGTAAAAAGGAGTTACTACCTGAGCTTACTGGCTTGAATGATGAACAAATAAAAGAACTCATACTACAAAAAGAAAAACTTGAAACTCAACAAATTGTATTTTTAATAGAAAGAATTACATTCTATATAAAAGAAGTAAAAATAGCTACCAATCAACATTTATGGCTAGAAGTCGGAATGATTGATTTAGCAAATATGACAGAAAATTCTACTCTTTTAGATTTACAAAACAGAGTTAAAGCTCTTGAAAACGGAGCTACATTACAACCTGCATCTTACACAAGTGTTGTAACACCTCAAAAAAATATGACTCCTAACGAGCCTATAACAAGACCGGCACCGATACCTCCTGCACAAGAGCCAGCTCCAAAGGTAATGCAAAAAGAAGCTGCACCACAAGAACAAGCCGTGGAAGAGTTCACTCCACCGCCAATCTCGAAAAAACCTGACGGTAATGATATACAAGCTTTATGGAAAGCTTTGCTTTTGAATATAAAAAGTCCTTCAACAAAAGCTTTGCTTAATCTTGCAACACCTGTAAAAATTTCACAAGATGGAATTATTCTAACATTTAAAAATGAAAAATTAGTATCTCAAATCAATGATACGAATAAAAAACAAATGATTATAGAAGCCGGAAATATAATGTTTAACACTTCAAACATTCAAGTTTCAATAAGACTTCCTCAAGCCGGTGATAATGAAATCGCAAAAAGTAATAATGCAAACGTTGAAAATATACAAATAGAAGATTCTGAAAAAAAAAAGATTGAATTAACAAAAGAAATTTCACAAAAGAAAGAACCTGAAAATCATAAAAATAATACTCAAGAATTTTCAAATAATCAAACAATACAAACAGAAACCCCAAAAGAAGATGTTAAAAGAGAAGAATCTGATCAAGAGAAAATGATTTTGGATTTATTCGACGGAAAATATATTGAATAATCAACTAATCTCGTTTTTTCACATCTATAATTTTTTTACCATCTTCATATTTTATTATCATTTCTTTATAAGGTGTAACTTTTTTTATATCTACAACTTCCTTGTTTTGCCCTATATGACTGTCAATGGTTTCAAATTCACCTTGAGTATCTTCTTTTAATTCCACATATCGTTCAGGAGTTTTTGTATAAGGATTAATGAATAGAGTCTTAAAATTGTTTGCTTTAGTTGAAAATTTAGTCACACTACTAATTGAATCATCGTTCTCTATAGTAAACATAACATATTGATTATTAACTTTATCATCAAAAATAGTAAGCTTTGTTTTCAGACTACCATCGCTATCATAAAATGGCTCTATTGAAGAAATTAGCTCATTACTATATTTATCCTTTTCTAAAATCATTTGAATATTTATGCCATCTTTTGAAGGATAGTATTCTTTTATTATACCGCTTTCATAATCTCTAATAAGAAGCAAATCTCCATTAGAATTAAAAATCCTTTCTCCATTAATTTCATCTATTTTATAACTGTGCGGTAAAGATATCTTTTTAGGTGTCAAATTCATAAGCTCATCTACTCTATCCATAACTTGAGCAGAATCATTATCAAATTTCGGTTTCAAAAGGACCTGATTATAATTTGACATCGCAGAAAGACTTGAAAGATTTGCCTTTAATCTCAATGGATTAGGAGAATCTTGAGGCATTTTTTCTTCAACTTCTTTATTATATGCAATACTCGCTTTAAACGAAATTGGATTTATCACTACTTTCACAACCTTACATTTTACCTTATATATAATAAGTATTTGAGTGATAAAAAATTGCTTATTTCTTATTTTTGTCTATTATTATTTAAATAATTCTTAATATTTGGAGATAAAGAAATATTTTGCAGCATCATATTATAACGTTTTAAATCTCCAATATTAGAAGCTTCCTCTAATAAATCTCGTCTTGTAGAAAGCTTCATCTTTTCTTCCATAGGGTTGTCTTTATTTTTTGAATCAATTTTTCTAATAACTGAATCGATATCAGTCGACGTAGAAATTCCATATTTAGAAGCAATCTGTTTGACAGACGTTCCTGACTGCAATCGATAAAGCCAATTTATAGAATATTTATCATTTTCTGATAATGATGCTACACCATACTGGTGCGGAGTATACATAATATCCTCTGGATAAGGGCTATGATTAAGACCTAAAGCGTGACCAATTTCATGCAAAATTGTATGATAGACCTCTATATCACTATCGTATTGCTGATGAATTCTACCATCAGTAAGACCTATTGAAACTTCTGCTCCATATAGACGTCCCTGTGCATCCCAATTAAAATAACAATGACCAAGAGCTTTTCTATCAACTCTTTTCCAATCAACGTTAATATTCGATTCTAGAAGTACATTTGTTACTCTAAAATGTAACTTTCCACCAGTTGCGGCAGACCAAACACTAAAAGCATCCAAAACCATTTTTCGGTATTTAGCACCTTCACCAGGCTTTGAATAAAATTTCATAGGAGCAATGTAGACCACTAAATTATTTACCGGCCATCTCATTATATTCCCATTCTTTACACTGCCGTTAAGGTATGTTCGCTTTTTCATAGTATATATATAATAACATACTTTTTAAATTTTGAGTTTTTATTTTAACACTTTTATAAGCATCGGAATATTCTTAATTCTTATTCACCATAATTAATATCTGTTGTAAAGATATAATCAACATTTATAAATTGCAAATCGTATTTTTCTGCTAAATACTAGAAGTAATAAACTTATCAACTCATTCAAAGGCTTTAATTATTTTAACTATAATCTTCTTTTGTTCAATAGATAAATTGGATAAAAGATTTATTATTGCAAGATCCTCTTCTTTATTTGAAACTACAGGATCCTCGCCAAAGTTAAATAAATAAGTGAGAGGAACATGCAATTCTTCTGCAAGTTTAAATAAAACTTTTGAAGAAGGGAAACTATATCCAGTTTCTGTACCTGATATAGTTTGAGAAGAACATTCACAGAGTTCTGCTAATTTTTCTTGAGTCAAACCCAACCTCGCACGATACTTTTTGACATTATTACCAAACTTCTTCATTGTCTCTTGTTCATTATAAATCATTCTTAGAGCGTATACGATATATTCGTATATCACAACCTACTGCAGTCGTTGTCGTCACGACTATGTTTGTAAACTTATGTAACATTTTTTAATAAAAAGCTAAAGTTTTATATAAAATTGCCGTTAAAGCTTTTATAAGTTTTTAAACTATGTACAACAAAAAATAGCCAAGAAAGGAGAACTAATTATGGGTATGAATGGTATATTTATGCGTTTTAGACTTCAACAAATTTTATCAAATCCACAGTCTACACAAGAAGATTCAAGTACAAAAGTTTCATTAGAGGAAGATAATGAAAAAATAACCAAAGAACTTGCTGGAATTAATTCTAAGCTAGAAAGTGGTGATATGTCGGCTTTGAAAGAGTTAGATAAATTTAAAATAACTTATACAAGCTCAGAACAATCAGGTACGACAACTATTGAATATGATTATAATGGAACTCACTACCGCATAACATGTAAAGATAGCTCAAATGAAAATTTACAATTGCATGATTATTTAAATATTTACACGATAAATCAACCAATCAATGTTGTTATAAAACCCGTTCACATTCAAACAACACCTGAAATCAATGGTGTTAGACAAAATGAAGAATCACAAAAAACAGAATTTTCAAAAAACGTTGTTGATGCAATTAATTCACAAGATATGCATACTATAATGAACGCGCTAGATGACTTGGGAATTTCTTATGTTAAAACTCATGATACAAGCAAAAATTACCAAAATGCTTTTATTATAAAATTTATCTACGAAGGAGAGGAATTTAATATTCCTTGTGAAGATAAAAGTATCGAATCTAATACTCAAATAATCGATAATAGTATTGAAGCTCAACTAGATAATATTGTTAAACGGTTAAAAACAGGTAATACTGATAGCCTAGAAGATTTAAAAGGCATAGGTATTGAGTATAAATTACAAAATGTAGGAGATGACGGATTTATTGTAACCTTTAGTTATAATGGTAAAGATTATATTGCTGCTAGAGGCTTTGCTTCAGAAGAATTAACATATGCAATTAATAATGGAGATATAGATGCAATAACTCAATTATTAAATAAGCTTGGAATTTCTTATGTTGAAAGTAAAGATACAAGCAAAAATTACCAAAATGCTTTTATTATAAAATTTATCTACGAAGGAGAGGAATTTAATATTCCTTGTGAAGATAAAAGTATCGAATCTAATACTCAAATAATCGATAATAGTATTGAAGCTCAACTAGATAATATTGTTAAACGGTTAAAAACAGGTAATACTGATAGCCTAGAAGATTTAAAAGGCATAGGTATTGAGTATAAATTACAAAATGTAGGAGATGACGGATTTATTGTAACCTTTAGTTATAATGGTAAAGATTATATTGCTGCTAGAGGCTTTGCTTCAGAAGAATTAACATATGCAATTAATAATAGAGACATCGACGCAATAACTCAAACATTAAATAAGCTTGGAATTTCTTATGTTGAAAGTAAAGATACTAGTAAAAATTACCAAAATGCTTATATTATAAAATTTATCTATGAAGGTGAAGAATTTAATATTCCTTGCGAATACAAAAGTATCGAATCTAATACTCAAATAATCGATAATAGTGTTGAAGCACAATTAGATAATATTGTTAAACGGTTAAAAGCAGGTAATACTGATAGTTTAGAAGATTTAAAGCGTATGGGTATTGAGTATAAATTACAAAATATCGGAGATGAAGGATATATAGTAACTTTTAGTTATGATGATAAGGACTATGTTGCAGCATACATGCAGGACTCTAACATTGAAACTAGCTCAAGAGGACAACTTTCTCCAAATGATAAGGATTTTGTTGAGCAAACAATAAACAAATCTTTGAATCTTTTTTCATAATAAATTTATGAAAATATAGCATATTACTAAAGTTCCTTTCTTAATTTAGGAAAGGAACTTTTAATAACTAGTAAATAAAAATGCTATATTGTCAAAACAAAGTTAGCAAACCTAATATATTTATCCCAGACTTTACCCCTTTTTCTCTTTGTGTCATAATTATTAGGTAAAAAACACAAAGGAAGGATGTAAATTATGTCAGAAGTTAGAGTAAGAATAGCACCTTCTCCAAGCGGGAATCTGCACGTAGGAACAGCTAGAACAGCTTTATTTAACTACTTATTTGCAAAAAAAAATAACGGAAAATTTATTTTAAGAATAGAAGATACTGATGCTGAAAGAACAAGCCAAGAATATGTTGATAATATTTTTGACAGTTTAAAAGCTTTAGGATTAAATTGGGATGAAGGTCCAGATGTTGGTGGAGAATATGGGCCTTATACTCAATCACAAAGATTTGATATTTATCCTAAATACATTCAAGAACTATTAGATAAAGGCTTTGCTTATGAATGTTTTTGTACTCCTGAAGAATTAGAAGCAGAAAAGGAAGAAGCTACAAAAAATAAAAAGCCTTATGTTTATACTAAAAAATGTGAAAATTTAACTGAAGAAGAAAAAGCAAAACTAAGAGCTGAAGGAAGAAAACCTGCAATAAGATTCAATGTAGCTAAAGCTCAAGCAGCTTTTCATGAAAGCTCAATTTTGGAATTTGAAGACCTTGTAAAAGGAAAGCTTCATATGGATACAAATTTGATTGGTGATTTTGTAATTATGAAATCAAATGGAGCTCCTACTTATAACTATGCAGTAGTAATAGATGATGCATTGATGAAAATTTCACACGTAATTAGAGGTGAAGACCACATTTCAAATACATATAAACAAATTCTTATTTTTGAAGCATTGGGTTTTGAAGTTCCAAGATTTGGTCATTTAGGAATGATTTTAGCACCAGACAGAAGCAAATTATCAAAAAGACACGGTGCAACAGCAGTATCTGATTTCGTTGAACAAGGTTATTTAACAGAAGCTTTGGTAAACTTCGTAGCATTACTAGGCTGGTCACCATCAGATGGAGAAGAAATCAAGACTATTGAACAAATAGCACAAGATTTCAGAATTAATGAAATTTCTTCATCAAACTCTATATTTGAATATGATAAATTAAAATGGATGAATAGCCACTATATAAAAATGGTTCCAATCGAAGAATTAAAAGAAAAACTAAAAAAATATTTGACAAAGTATGATTTAAACGAGTTAACAGATGCTCAATATACAAGAATGATTGAAATTACTCGTGAGCCATTAACTTTATTATCAGATATTACAGATGCGGTACCTTATTTCTTCGGAGGAGAAAATGTAGAAATAGAACCGGAAGTACAAACAGGCACTATTGATACTGAAGTATCTCAAGATGTATTGAAAGAATTTGTACGTCAAGCTGAAGACTGGGAATGGACAGAAGAAAATCTTCATGAAAAATTGGAAGTATTCAGAGGCGAATACAAAGCAAAAGGCATTAAGCCAAAAGTTACTATGTGGGCTATTCGTGCGGCTGTAACAGGTAGAACCTGCGGAGCAGATATGACAGCTATACTTGCAATTTTAGGAAAGAAAAATTCACTAGCAAGAGCTAAAAAAAGCATAAAATAATAACTAAAAAGAGCTTTCGGATATAAACCGAAAGTTCTTTTTTTTATAGAATCAATTTAAGAAATAATTCCCTCTTTGATTAGTTGTTCCTTTATTTCTTTTTTAGTTTGGAATTCACTACCACCTTTATCTGTTAATCTTTTTATAAGCATTGCTGCTGGAGTTAAAACTCCTAAAGCTAAAATACTTACTCCAATATTAGTTCTTATTGAACATCTTTTTAGATTTCTTACTCCATTAAAGAATTTATCAGAGCTTTCTCCTTTTTTTAAGGCTCTTTTATACTGCTCATACAATTCATTTACATTATCTTTCAGGCCTTCTATATCTTTTAGATCTATAAAAGCTCTTGTATCAATTTTATCAGTTTTCTCAAAAGTCTCTATTAAATCTGACTGCTTAGCAAATTTAACAATCTGATTATCAGGATTTTTATGTAAAAATTCATACAAACTCAATTTTGAAGTATTAGCTTTATTAAAATCAGCTATACTCTTCTCAATAGATGAATTTTCAAAAACTTTTTTTAATTCTTCACTTTCAATAACTCTTGAATCTAGAGCAATTGATTTATCATGTTTTTTCTTTGCAGATTTTTCCATCAATTCCTGTATTTTACCACCTGCATAGTATAAGAAACATAGACAAGAACCCTCTTTTATAGCATATCCCACAAATTCTTGAGGAGATCTTGAATCCGTAAGTCTTTCAGTCGTAATAAAACCATCCATTAAATACATATTTTTTACAGGAGAAAATGCTAAATCCTCAACAGCTTTACCTAACCCTTTAAACGTTGGATTTGTTTGTTTATTTTCTTCTTGTTTTTTCTTTGCATTATACTCTTTTATCAAATTCTTCCTGATTTTATTTTCAGTATATTTTTGCTTTAATCTTGTAAGAGCAAAATAAGTAGCTGCTGCAAAAACTGTAGAAACTGCAAATTTTCCCATTGCAAGTTTTTTAAATAATTTTGAATTCTTTTCTGCTTTTATAAGATTCTCTTTAATATCTTTTGTTGGAGCATACTCCTTAACCTTTTGATAAATTTCCATATCCTTAAAATTTCTTGGATCAATTTTTGCATCCAATTTACAAGATTTAAATACAGTTTTATCAAAAATCCATTTATAAGCAGGGATACCACCCAACCATAGAGCTTCTGTACCAAATTCATCAATAAATCTATCAACCCCCTCTTCTTTTCCAGTAACATAAGATCCAGCAGTCATACCAACACAACTTGAAGCATCCTTTACTGCTAAAGGCACAAGTGAATTAGGGTTTCCTAATGTAGAATAAATTTTTGCAATATTTAGTGGCATAGGACTACAGCCCCCACTTTAAATTCTTTAACTTTTTAGATTTTTTGTTCATACTAAACTACCTACCTTTCGTTTAAGTCTTCTAAATAAAAAAAATTGCCCTATTTTTAACAAATATTTACAAATAAAAACAGCCCCTTTATTTTTTTAAAGGAGCTGTTTGAAATTTCTAATTCTTTTAAAGTTTCTTATCCGACCAACTCAGTATCATCAGACTCAGAAGCTTTAACCATTATAGCATGCTCTACAGGATTTTCCTTTTTATAAGCATTTTCACTAACAGGCTCCTCGAATCCGAACTCGTCTCGGGCTTTTTTCATTTGCGTTTCATCAACTAATTTCTTAGCTAATTCAGCAATCTCATAAACTAATTTATAGCGATTTTCACTATTTTCATTTAATTCCCAAGCTACTTTAATTATTTGATCCATTTTTAACCTCTTATAAAATTTTAACGATTATTAACAATGATATAATGCTCAAAAACTTTTGTCTAGTAGAGAAAAAAGTTTTTTTATAAATCCAATTTAATATTTGTTTACATTTTGTCAATTTTAATCAAACAGCTGACTTATTAAATATATACGAGTAGTACTGAGAAAAAGGAGAGAATATCATGGCAATCGGTGGAAATTTATTAGTAACAAATACAGGCGCTTACAAAAATTTTAATGTTCAATTTTACAGAAACACAGAAATTACAAATTATCATAATCGAAATATGAATGAAGTCGGAGATTTTCATACCTCTGTAAAAAATGGAAAAGATGGTACTACTATAAGAAATTATAGTAATGGTACAAGCGGAGTACTTGGCTCTCTTGACCTTAATTCTAAAAGATACGCTATTTTTGATAAATTAAGAAAACTTGACGGAAATGAAAATGATGTTAGTGAAAAAGATTTACTAAGTGCAAAAGAATTAATTGGAACAGAAGGAGTTAAAAATGTTAAAATTGATTCTGGAGCAGGTATAACAACTATATACTGCGATGATGGAGCTGTATTAAAATTTGATACAGAAACTGCTGCAGAAAAAGCTACTAGAGAAAAACAAGAAGCAAATAGCGCAAAAGCTAAACAACAAGTTAAAGAACAAGAAGCTGCAAAAAAAGCTCAAAAAGAAGCTACATTTTATGAAAATTGTAAATCTAGTTTAGAAAAAGCTGTTGATGCAATAATAGATTATTTTTCTAATTAATCCATCAATGTCGTCATAAGTATAGGATCGCCATCTGTTGCAAGAACTGTATGTTCAAAGTGAGCAGATGGCATTCCATCTTTTGTAACAACAGTCCAATCATCAGCTAAAACTTCAACATCATCCCCGCCTAAATTTAACATTGGCTCAATAGCAATGACCATACCTGATTTTATAAGAGTCTTATCACCAACTCTATAGTTAAATAAAAAAGGATCTTCATGCATAGAATGTCCTACACCATGTCCGCCATATCTACGAACAATACCTAATTTCTCACGGTTAGCAACATCCTCTATTGCACCAGAAATATCATCTAAAACATTTCCGGCTCTCATTTTTGCAATCCCTGCCATAAGAGATTCCTCTGTGACTCGCATTAAGCGTTTTTTCTCTTCCGAAATTTCACCTACTGCATATGACCATGCACTGTCTCCTACCATGCCACCATATGTTGCACCAACATCAATTGCTATTATATCTCCTTCTTTTAAAATAACATTCTCTGAAGGTATCCCATGGACAATCTGTTCATTAATCGAAGTACAAATAGATGCAGGGAAACCCGCATATCCTAAAAAAGTCGGAATAGCTTTATTCTCTTTAATTATTTTCATAGCTATATTATCAAGTTCCTTAGTAGAAATACCAGGTTCAACTACTTTTTTCATTTCTTGATGAACTAATGCTACAATATGCCCAGCATGACGCATTCTTTTTATTTCA
>CALVAL010000023.1 GCA_944325535.1 Candidatus Gastranaerophilales bacterium | reverse complement strand
ACAAATCCAAAAGATATTGTATCAAGTGGTGCTTTTAAATTAAAAGAATATGTAGCAGCTCAAAGGGTTGTATTTGTAAGAAATCCAAATTATTACAAAATAAATTTAGAAAATAAGCAGTTACCATATTTGGATAAAGTTGTATACTTAATTGTTGGCGATACTAATAATGAAATATTGAAATTTGAAGCAAAAGAGCTTGATGTTTTATCTATAAGGGGTTCAAATGTTGCTCAATACAAACTAAATGAGGCTAAATCAGACTATTCTGTATATAATTTAGGTGCTGATACAGGGACTTTATTTTTGGTTATTAATTTAAATAATAGAAAAGATAAAAACGGAAAGTATTATGTAAATCCTATTAAGCAAAAATGGTTTGGCAATAGAGATTTTAGAGCTGCTATAGATTGGGCTATAGATAGAAAAAATATGGTTCAAAATATTGCATCAGGCGTTGCAGAGCCATTATTTACAGCAGAGAGTTTAAATTCTATATACCTCAATAAATACATAAAAGGGCATCCTTCTGATATCAATGTTGCCAGTAAGAGTCTTCAAAAAGCAGGATTTATATTGAAAAACGGCAAATTATATGATAATAAAGGTAATCGAGTTGAATTTGACTTATACACTAATGCCGGAAACCTCGAAAGAGAAGCCTTAGGAGTTATGGTAAAACAGGATTTAGAAGAATTGGGCATGAAAGTTAATTTCAAGCCTGTTGAATTTAATTCATTAGTCAATAAGCTTACAAATACTTATGACTGGGATATGGCTATTATGGGACTAACAGGCTCTCCTCTTGAACCACATGATGGGAAAAATGTTTGGACATCAAAAGGTAGCCTGCATATGTTCAACCAAAGACCAGCTAATTATTCTATAGATGATAGGCTAGCATGGGAAAAAGATTTGGACGATATTGTTAAAGAAGGGGCTTTGAAATTATCATTTGAAGAGAGAAAACCTCTATATGATAAATACCAAACAATTATTTATAATCAAAAGCCTATTATTTATTTATATTCGCCAATAAGAATTACGGCTATTAGAAAGAAATTTAAAAATATATTTCCAACGCCTTTAAGCGGACTAATTTATAATTTAGATGAAATTTATGTGGAGTAAAAATGGAATTTTTTAAATATATTTCAAAAAGAATATTTCAAGTGATACCATTACTAATAATCGTATCACTAATAAGCTTTTTTATAATTCGTCTTTCTCCGATTGATCCATTAGCGGAATTAAGATTAAACCCTTCAATTTCACAAGAGACCTTAGATAAAGAAATTAAGCGTTTAAATTTAGATAAACCTATTTATATTCAATACATTTCTTGGGCAAAGTCTTTTCTCAAAGGGGATTTAGGCTATACCTCTGCAGGAGAAAAGGTCTCTACTAAACTAAAAGAAAGAATACCTAATACGCTTTTGCTGACTTCTATTGTAATTTTTATGACTTGGCTTGTTGGTATACCACTAGGAATTTTAGCCGCAATAAAAAAAGAAACAGCTTTTGATAGAGCATTAACTGTTATTTCAAGTATTGGAATGGCAATACCTTCCTTTTTCTTTGCTATTTTATTATTAATTTTTGCAGTAAAAACAGGCTGGTTTCCTGTTGGAGGACTTACAAGTTACAATTTCAATGAACTTTCTTTAATAGGGAAATTTTTCGATTTAGCAAAGCACTTAGTACTACCTACAGTTGTTTTGTTTACGATATCGTTAAGCGGGCTTCAAAGACAAATGAGAGCAAATATGCTTGAAGTCTTGGATAGCGATTATGTAAAATTTGCAAGAGCAAAAGGACTAAGTGAATTTAAGGTTATTTTTAAGCACGCACTTAGAAATGCAATAAATCCTATGATAACTCTTTTAGGGTTCGAATTTGCAGGGCTATTAAGCGGGGCTGCGCTTACAGAATACGTATTTCAATATCCAGGACTTGGAAGATTAATACTTGAAGCAGTTATGAAATCAGACATAAATCTTGTTATGGCATCTTTGATGATGGGGACAATTATGCTTATTTTAGGAAACCTAATCGCTGATATTTTATTAATGCTTACTGATCCTAGAGTTAGGGGGACAAAATGAGAGAGTTTTTTGCTAAATTATTTCAAGATAAATTTGCAAGAATATCATTTTTTACCCTTGTAATACTATATTTGATAATTCTTTTTGCAAATTTTATTGCCCCTTATTCAAGCAGTTATTCAAATAGGGATAAAGCATATGCACCACCATCAAAAGTCTATACAATTGATGAAAAAGGTAAATTTTCAAAACCTTATACTTATAATTATATTAGAGAATTTGAGCCGACTCTTATGCAAACTATTTATAAACAAGATAGGAGTCAAAAATATTACTTGAAATTATTACCAAAAGTTGGGGGTAAAAGACATTTGTTTGGAGTACAAGACGGTGGAGAATTATATCTATTAGGTACTGATATAAATGGCAGAGATGTATTTTCAAGACTGCTATTTGGCGGAAGAATATCAATGACAGTTGGTTTTTTAGCACTTTTAATAGTATTTCCAATAGGTCTTTTATATGGTGGTATTTCAGGATACTTTGGCGGAATAGTAGATACTCTTATGATGAGATTTGCAGAAGCAGTTATGGCAATACCTAGTTTTTATCTTCTAATAATTCTTGCAGCAATTCTTCCTAGTGGAATGACAAGTGTTCAACGTTTTGGATTGATTGTAGTAATTTTAGCACTCATTGGCTGGGCAGGATTTGCAAGAGTAGTAAGAGGTATGGTACTATCTATTAAAAATGAGGATTTTGTATCAGCAGCTAAAACTATTGGAGCATCTAACTTAAGAATTATTCTAAAACATATTTTGCCTCAAACTACAAGTTATGTAATTATTGCTATGACTTTGAGCATTCCATCTTATATTTTAGCAGAATCTGGCTTAAGCTTTTTAGGCTTAGGTATCCAACAGCCTGATGCCAGCTGGGGAAATATGTTAAAAGAAGCACAAGAATTCACTAATATTCTATATAGACCTTGGCTTTTAACACCTGGAATACTGATTTTTATTGCGGTACTTTCATTTAATTTATTAGGAGATGTAATTAGAGATATTCTTGATCCTAAATCTCAAAATAGAATATAAAAAAAGAGCGAATTATCATAATTCGCTCTTAAATTTTGGATACACCTAAAATTTTATCCTAAAGCATCTTCTAAATCGCCTAGAATACCTTCATGAGGTTTGCCGCAGTTACATTCACAAGTAACTTTTCCTGTTACATCAACAGTTACATTCACATCATGATCTTTAATTGCATTCAAAATTTCTTCAAGTCTAGTATCTATCATATTACTCAACTTACTTAAGACTTCCATTAATTTTGAATCATCATATCCATTAGCAGCTGATGAAGATAGTTTTTCTAATACTTCTTTCATAAATGCATCTAATTTAGTATAACGTTCATCATTTTTGTTAGCTTCAACGTTGATTTTATCAAGTATAGCTTGTTGAGTCACTTTGATTACATCCAATTTACCATTAATATCAGTTAGGGCATTATTATTATCTTTTGTAAGCTCAACTAATTCTTTCAACATTGCTTCAATTGAAGTTAAATCTACATTTCCGCTGCTACCACCGCCTTCGATTTTGATATTAGCAATTGCATCAATAATTTTGGCAGTATTAGAATCCATATTAGCAAGAACTTTATTCAACAGTTCTTCAATATTTTTACCGGTATCCTTATCAGCATTTACTACATTCAATATTTGTGTCAATTTAGCAGAGATATTAGATACATCAGAACCTAATTTATTAATAGCATTTAAGATATTATTACCCAATGTTTTACCATCTTCGCCATATTTTTGGATGTTAGAATCAATTTTTGCTAATAATTGAGTAATTTGATCTAATTTTGCACTATCATTACCAATATTTGTAAGAATATTATTTAATACCCCAGTAATGTTTGTACCTAAATCATTAATTGCATTCAATACATTTTCTTGGAATTCTAAATCTTGATTTTGCATTTTTGCAAGTAATTTAGTTACATCATCTAATTTAGCATTTCCATTATTTACGGCATCTAAGATTTTATTCAATACATCAGTATAATCTGCGCCAACATTACCTAATAATTTCAAGACTTGAGCTTGGAATTTTTCATCCTGATCTTGCATTTTTGCCAATAATTGATTTGTAGCGTCAATTTTTTCTCCATTCTTATTGATAGCATTAATTATTGCCGCAATATCGTCTTTTGAAATATTAGAATTTTCATACATAGAAATTAATTTTTCTAATAATTGATTTGTAACATCTGCTTTATCATTATTCTTGCTTACAAGCTCTAGTAATTTGTCCAAAGCAGCTTTTACATCAGGATCATTTTCTACTTTATTATTAATTTCTGTAATAGTATTTTTAATCTCATCAAGCTTGTTATTAATATCTTGAGTTGTAGAATCAATATTTTTCAATAACTCAAGCATTGCAGCAAGCTTTTCACCATCTGATATGCTAGAATTTTTAATTTCATCTAATTTAGCAGAAATATCTATTTGCGTATCTCCATTTTTTACGACTTGTTCAAATAGTTTTTCTAACATAGCCATAATATCTTGAGAGGATTGATTTCCTTGGCTAATTGCATTCTTGATTTCTTCAAGTTGCTGACTATAATCAGGTGCTCCTGCGATAAGATCAGTAATAACATTAATACTATTTTTTATATTTACTAATGTTTCAAGAATATCTTCCTGACCAGTAGTAATAGAATTTTTTATATCCGTTAGTAGTTTATTTCCGTCAGCCATAGCATTAATAATAGTATTTAATAATGCAGTATTCCCTCCGACAAGATCTTTTATTTCCTCAAGAGTAGTTCCGTTTTGAATTTCTCGTTCCAAAATTTTAGCCAGTAACTGATTACTTACTTCTTGTCCCATTAACAAAGCATTTAAAGTATCTTTTAAAGAAGTATCTTGTGTTATAGGAATTGTTACAGTTTGATTGATTTCTTCTGTACAACTTGAAAATACAGCAAAAGGCGCTGCCAGAGTTTTTCCTATACTACTACCAACATTTTTTATTCCGTCATAATCACCCTGAGTAGCATCAAGAATTGCATCTGCTAGACCAGGGGAAGACATCCCTCTGACCCATTTCCCAGCTGTTTCTGAGCCTGTAATATCAGTTACACCTTTTTCAATATTATCTGCTGCATCACCAACAAAATCCTTAACATTTTTTGCAGTCGCACTTGCTAAAGATTTAGCTGTATCAATAGCACCGGAAGAATTATTCCAAGCATCTCTAAAGTTTTTGACATATCCAGCAGCATCTTGTTTTAATTTGTTTGCAGCTTTTTCCCAGAAGCTTGGTTCTTCTTGAGTTTCAACTTTCTTTTCTGCAAAATATTGCATTTTACCATCTTTGCTTTTTCCTTTATTTACAAGAATAGTGTCCCCAATTTGGACTTCTCCAGAAGAAAAAGCTTTATTCAAAGCTTCTTGCTCTGCTTTTGTAAGTTTTAAATCCTTGGCTTCATTATCATTAATACGTCCATCTTTTAGAGCATTAATAATTTTTTGTGCTTCCTCAGGATTTAGTTTGTTAAAATCAATACCCATTGAAATACTCCTTTCATTATTTTCTTTTTAATGTGACAGTACAATCCTACTTTTTCTTCTTTAACGGCATTTTTTTCAAAAACTTTAGAAAATTTGAAATTATTGTTACAAAAATTCATATTCTAATTATTATAAAAAATAAAAGCTCTATAAATAAAGGGTTTTAGGGGCAAATTGTAAAGATTTGTAAAACTTGCTTAAAAAAAGCTAAAGTTTTTAGAAAAAATGCCGATATACATTATATATCATATATGAGGTGTGTATCATGTCAAATTTCACAGTAAACGGAGTCTATTCTTACACCAGCGCCAACCTATATTCCTATTTAGGACGTGTGCCGTTCAATTCTTCAGCATTGGAACGTGCATTTGATGATTTTAACATAACTCCTACTGGTAAGACTGATGATTTAAAAAAATTAGATGCTGCGATGTATGCAGAATACTCTAAGCAGGTTCAAGATCAAATCAATAATCAAAATAATCAACAAGTCGTACCTTGGGCAAGTCTTTGCGCTCAAATAGGAGTTCAAGCAACTGGCGATTATGAAAAAGATTATGCAGCATTTAACAATGCAATCCAACTGTTAAGCCAAAGTGCAATTGATGGTCAAGCTATGACCTATTTTGCAGGGTTAAAAACAGAAGCTCAAAGTGCATTTGGTTTATCTAATAAACCAAGTGAACAAAACTCAACAATGACTTATTATAATTATCAGACACAGTTTTTAACTTAATTTTTGCTTAACAGATTTATTCTCCTTATGATATAATCTTCATAGGGAGTATTTTTTTATGAATATACTGATTACCGGAGCTAGTCGAGGCATAGGAAAAGCTATAGCTAAAGCTTTAGATGGAGAGATTTTTGTAACTGCAAGGCAAGAAAATTTGCTAAAGGAGTATAAAAACTATTGTGTTTGCGATTTAGCATTAGAATATGAAAAATTAGGTAAATATATCGAACAGAACAAAATAGATATTCTTATTAATAATGCAGGAGAATATATATATTCACCTATAGAAAACATTGAAAAAAATGCTCTTTCCCATATTGTAAAAACTAATTTAGAAGCACCACTATATCTTATTTCAAAAGCGATTCCGCATATGAAAGAAAAAAAATGGGGTAGAATTATAAACATCGGCTCTATTAGTGGAGTTATGGGGGAAGCTAATGCAAGTCTTTATTCAGCAACAAAAGCAGGGCTAATAGGTGCTACGAGAGCACTTGGTCTTGAACTTGCTGAATATGGGATTACTGTTAATACTATTAATCCTGGCTGGGTAGATACTGATTTAGGCAACGAATCAATTAATGATAGCGAATTTTCTAAAACTGAAATAATTGATAGTATTCCTCAACGAAGATTCGTTCATCCTTCAGAGATAGCTGGAATGGTTAAATATTTGATTTCGGAAGATGCAAAAGGGGTTACAGGACAGTCAATAAATTTATGTGCAGGTTTAAGTGTCGGATATTAAGGAGAAAATAATGTATACAAAAGAAGAATTACTAAACTTATATAACTCAAATTTAGATAACTTACTAAATGAAGCAAAAAAATATCTTAAAAAAGAGTTTGAATTTTGTTCAATTATTAGTGCAAGAACCGGTAAATGTTCTCAAAACTGTAAATATTGCGCTCAAAGCTCACACTATAATACTAATATTGAAACAAACCCTCTTTTATCAGTTGAAACGGTTGTAGATGCAGCAAAAGACAGTGTTAAAAACGGAGCTGATAGAGTGGCTATTGTAACATCGGGAAAAACTCCTGATGAAAGCGATTTCGATACGATGCTTGAAATGATTAAAGCTCTTAATAATGAAGGAATTAAAAGTTGTGCTAGCATAGGAATTTTAAATGATGAACAAGCAAAAAAGCTAGCAGAAGTCGGCTTAGTAAGATTTCATCATAATATAAATACTTGTAAGTCTTATCATCCAGAAATTTGTACAACACACACATACGAAGATAGAATTAATACCGTTAATTTAGTAAAAAAATATGGAATAGAACTCTGTTGTGGCGTAATAATAGGTATGGGAGAAACTGTTGAACAAAGAATTGAGATGGCACTAGAACTTGCAGAAATTAATCCTGACAGTATTCCTGTAAATATCTTAACCCCTATTAAAAATACTCCTTTTGAAAGTTATGGGGATAAAATTGATGAAGAAAATGTGTTAAGAACCTTAGCAATTTTTAAAATAGCTTGTCCAAAAGCTTCTATCAGACTAGCTGGTGGTAAAAAAGCAAGGCTATCAGAAGATGCAATAGAAAAAGCTTTTACATACTGCGTAGATTCTACAATTGTGGGAAATTATTTAACAACTACAGGCTTTAGCCCTAAAGATGACGAAGAGTTAATTAATAAAATAGGTCGTAAGTTGATAGAATGTCATTAATAGAATTATTTTTAATATTTACTAAAATTGGAGCTATGCTATTAGGTGGAGGATATGTTATATTACCTTTGCTTACGAGTGAATTTGTTGAAAAACGCCCTTTAATATCACATGACGATTTAATTGACTACTTTGCAATAAGTCAGTCACTTCCTGGATTAATTGCAGCAAATATTTCTATGTTTATAGGCTATAAGTTAAAAGGAAAGTGGGGCGCTATTATAGCAATGCTAGGAATTACATTTGTTCCATTTTGGTGTATTGTACTTCTAGCTTCTGTACTTGGTACGCTTACTGAAAATTCATATATCCAAGGTGCGCTTTGGGGCGTTGGTATCGCTGTAATTGCACTTATTATGCTTACAGTAAGAGAAATGTGGCAGAAATCAAATAGAAATCTTTTTTTCTATATTATTTTTATACTAGCTCTTTGTGGATTAATATTCATAAAGCTATCTCCAATACAAGCTATAATTATTTTTACTGTAATTGGAGTATTCTATAAAAGATTTTTTGAAAAACAAAAAGGGGATCAAATATGATTTTCTTTCATTTGTTTATAGAATTTTTCAAGATTGGCATGTTTTCTTTTGGTGGCGGATATGCAACAATACCGTTTTTGTACCATATTTCTCAAGCCTATAATTGGTATTCTTTAGATGAATTAACTCAAATGGTAGCAGTTGCATCAATTACTCCTGGTCCTGTAGGGATAAATGTTGCAACTTATGCAGGGCTAAAAACAGCAGGAGTTTTTGGTTCAGCACTAGCAACTACTTCAGAGATGTTACCTTCACTATTTTTAGTAATCATCGTTTCAAAGTTATTAAGAAAGTTTAGTGATAATTTTTATGTAAAATCAATTATTGAAACACTAAAACCTATAAGTTGTGCACTACTGACCTCAGTAGCCCTGGGACTTTTAAGACCAGAAATAAAAGATTTAAAAGCGATGATTTTGCTTGGATTATTACTAATTATGAGTTGGAACTCCAAAAAAGATCCTATTATCTATATTATTTTATCAGCTATTGTTGGGATTGGACTGACTGCTTTTTGTCATTTTTCATAACAAGTTTTAATTCTACACGTCTGCTTTTAGCATAGTCTTCTTTACCATTTTCTATTATTGGAGATGAAAAACTTGCACCTTCTACTATTATCATTTTTCTAAGTCTTTCTCCATTAGATTTGTTATATTGAGTCCCTGTCATGTAATTTGCAACTGAATATGCTCTTTTGAGACTAAGTTCCATGTTTTTCATATATTGTTCATCAGCAGAAAATCTACCCTTAAAAGTCTGTGAATCAGTATGACCTTGTATAATAATTTTTTGAATATTCTTATCTAAATATTCATTTGTAAACAACGAATTAAAATATGCAGGAGCAAATTTATCTAAATATTTTTTTCCTCTTGGAGATAATTCATAACTATTTAGCTCGAATAACTCTAAATCAGAAATTTTTACAATCCCTGTTGTACCATCAACTGAAGCTTGGATATTTTGAGCTTCTAATGTTTTTTCTAAAGCATCTGCAGCTTTTTTTTGTTCTAACTGACCTTGTATTTTTTCATAATAGCTAGACATGTATGAATAAAAAAACATTACTATAAATACAAGCACTAAAGCTGTCATTAGGTCTGTCATTGTGACCCAAAAAATATTATCTTGACTGTTATCTTCTTTTTTTAGCTTTAATCTCACAAGAATTTCCTTTTAAAATAATTTATCTACAATATCACCTTGACTTGATTTAGCTGATTGCTCATTAAGCTTATTTAAACTATATAAAATATTTTCCAAGTATGGAGTTGTAGTCTCATTTATACTTTTTGCGATCGCTTTTGCGAAATTTTCTGGTAAAGCTTTTAAAAGTTTTTCGTTAGTTGAGTTTTGAATTTTTGATTCTTTTACTAAATCTATTAAAAACTTTTCGCTTGTTACAACATCAAACAACCTTATAAGTTCTTTTTGAATTAAAAGATAATATTTTTTGCACATTTTATTATATAAAATCTTTTCTATAAACATAAACGCAAGCGAAAAGCCTACTGCAAAAACAGAACAAAGAGCAGCTATTTGAATATTTGCAATAAGGCTATTTAAAGATGCTCCTACGTTTGAGTCCATCGAAAAATTTACTTCAGTAAAAGCAACTGCCATTTTTAAAAAAGTAAAAAATGGTCCAAGACCTGTCAATAAAGTTGGCATAGTTTGTATAAATTTATGGTTTATTTTTGAGTATACAAGAGTTTCCTCATTAAAAAAGTAAGAAGCATCAATTGTTAAATATATTTCAGGTCGATAATCATCATTTGCTTTTAAATTTTGAGAAGCAATATATAGTTTTTCAGGGAAAATCAGAGCTTTCTTAAAATCTTCCCACGCTGTTGCTGTAAATATATTAGAATTCATAAAATTATCTAATTCTTGAAATCTATATGATAGTTCTTTTTTGTTTAAAGTTTTTAAAAATTCATATACTGAATTTAAATTCTTTTCCACTCTAGAGTAATTTCTTAGAACAGTCATTATAAAAAATAGAAAAAATGCCGTAATTATAAGAATTGCAGGTTCAGTTAATATTTTAAAAATTGTCATTACTTCCCTCTTTAAATTTATAAAATTTGAATATACATTTATTTCAGTATAGCATAAAGCTTGATTTTAGACTATAATTTTTATTATGGAATGTCCGAAATGCCATAAAACAATTTCTGATAACGAGAGGATATGCCCTCATTGCAAAAAGGTTCTTGCTCTTGAGTGCCCAAATTGTCATAGCATAAATCATTCGCCAATTTGTGAAAAATGCGGATATATTTTGCTTACAAAATGCTCTAAATGTGGAAGAACAGTATCGACATCGCAAGAAAAATGTAAGTGCGGATTTGCCATCAATAAAAGTATAGCTTTTCAGGAATGCGAAACCGATGACTTTGCCAATTTGACAATAAGATTTACATCTCTTAGAATCATTAGAAGGACTTTAGGATCTCAAGAATTATTTTCAAAATTTTATTTTAAACTAAGAAACCTTTTAGTCGCACAATTCAAAGGTATTGACGGAACAATTATTACATATAATGATGTTTTTAGTATTAATTTTAATAAAGAGCTTTCATTTACAACATCTGTCAATAAGGCAACTCGATTTGCCTTAAAACTTCTAAATTCATTTGTAACTCTAAATTCAAAAGTTGAAGAAGAACTCGGAACAAATCTTGGACTTAATATAACAATTTCAAAAAAAGAAGCAGAAAATTTATTATTACCTCCTATAGAAGAGAGTAGTGTTAAATTATTAAATATAAAAAAACAATCTCAAAAATATTTAAAAGGATTACAAGTCATTTTAGATCAGTATGTATGGGATTCTATAAATAAAGAATATAAAACAGATTCTTTATATTCAATAGAAAATGATGGAAAAAGTACAATGTTTTATGAAATTCTTTTAGAAAATTACATCTTACCTCCTTCTGATTCTATACAAGATGATAATAGTATATCTATAAATCCAAAAGAAATTAAACAGAAACAAGTAAATAATGAAAAAGAGGATATCTATTCGTTTAAAGTATTTGATATTAATGCAAAATGTAAGTTCTATAAAACAAATGCTCTAGAATTATTGGATAAATTAGATGATAATAAAATCATTTCTATTCGATCATTGCCCGAATTAATGGTCTCTACAGACGATTTAGTAAAATATTATACTGATAAAAATAAAAATGTAGTTCAAATATCTTGTACAGAAGAAATAAATTATCGTCCTTGGGGATTTTTTGAACAACTTTTTCGAGATTATTACAAACTCTCTATTATAAATTCATTATTACCAGAAAGTTTTAATATAAAATCTATAAGCTCAATTTTTGAATTACTAAAATCCAAACCTCAAAAAGCTAGTACCCCAGAAGATGCAAGATTTGCATATATGGAAGATTTTGCAACATTCTTGAATCTTCTCAAAAATACGGTTATCATTGTCGAAGGCTTTGAATATCTAGATGATAGTTCTATACAAACTCTGGAACTTTATTTTGATAAATTTAAAAATATAGTACCGGATTTCGTATTTTTAACAGACTCGGAACTAGCTGTTCATTCCAAATTAAAAGGACTTTTAAGAACTCCTGTTTATTCTGAATATATTTTGAACAAATTGTCCGCAGAAACTTTAATATCTGCAATAAAAGAGGAAGCTAGTGATTTTATACAATCTTTCTATTACGAAAAAATTAAAGATAATTTTAACGGCTCTTATCAGTATTTTACTAATGCAATAAAATATTTGAAAGAAAAAGATATTCTAATAAGCTTTGAGGGAAGACTTTTAATAAAAAATAATAATTCAATTATTGTTCCTAATAACTTAACAGAGCTTGTTAAAGCAAGACTCAAAAATTTAAGTAAAAATCAAGATGCTTCGCTAATAATGGCTTATTCTTACTATTTAGGTGCTCGTTTAGATATCGGAGCCTTGAGTTCACTAGGAATCAAAGATATAGAGAAAAATATTAAGCTACTCTGTAAAATGGGGTTTACAACATTTAGCGATAATGTATTGCATATTAATAACTATAATATTATAAAACCGGCTTTGGAAATTTCTCTTAAAAAAGAAGTTGAAGAATTTTTATGTAAAAATATTCTAGCCAAATTCAATAAAAAAATAGATGATACAACCATTTTATTGCTAATGGGCAAGCTAGGACTATTTAAAGAAGAATATCTTTTATTATGGAAGAATTCTCAATTTGCTATGAAGGTCGGTGATTATGATGCATACTTAAAAAATTGTTTAGGCTTCCTTTCTTTAATAGAGCATATTGAAAATAATATTCCTAAAGAAGATATTGAAAATAACAAAAAAGAAGTCTATGAAAACATCTTGATGTGCTTATACAATTATTCTCCTGAAAAAATCTATTCAATAGAAAATGTATTACTAATGGATGCTATTGAAATAGGTGATAATGATAAAATCGCTAAACTCTCAAATCTGATGCTCCAAGGTGCTTTAATTTCTTCAAATTATACAGATGCATTAACTCTTTTACACAACATACTAACAAGAATGAAAAATCCTACATTACTTGTAGATGGTGTAATAAATACAAAATTTTTGCTTCTTTCACTTGTAAATATTGAAATATTATTCAATATAGGAGATTTTGCTCAATGTGTAGAAGTCACAAAAGATATTTTAGCGGTCTTACAGCCTGAAATTATAGAAAAAGTTCGGCCTGTTAATTTTTCTATAAGTTTATTTGTAGAACACTTAGCTGAGACTTTTAGATTAGTCAGTATAGCAAAACTAATTTTGACAGATAATGATTTAGAAGAATTTTTCGAAATGATAAAATCAGCATTAGGAGATGAATTACCTGATAAGGCTTCTATCCTAGAATTAAGAGATTATTTAAATGGAAAAGAATTTGCACTATCAAATATAGAGAACTCTACAGCATTCTCCAAAGTGATTTATTTGATACTACAAGAATTTAATGAACATAAAAATGATTATAAAACCTTTGCACAGAATATTTATCAAGCAAAACTTTTAGCTTCCGATATTCATCAAAAACAACTTGAACTATTTTGCGATCTTCTGATAGCTTATTCTTACGCTAACATTGGTATAAAACAAAAAGCTCAAGCTATTTATGATAATGTTCTGACAGAATCAGAAAACTCTGCTATATTCAATATAAACACGCTTTCTAAATATTTTATAGCAAAATTAAAAATAGCTAATTCCGAACCAGAAGAAGCTTTATTAATCATCAATGACACACTAGCTCTTTTACAAAAATACAACAATCAAGCTAAGATTATTTTTGTATTATTTGAAAAATTGTTTATAGACGTAGTTAAGTCAGAAGAAATTTCTTCAATGAATATTGAATCAGAAGAACAAAAACTATTACTTGAAACTTCTGACGGAAAATTAGCTCGTCTTATAAATTAATGTTTCTTTTCACAAAGAGTTGGTATTCCAATTAATGCTATGTAAAAGATACAACCGAATAAAATTAAATTTAAAATTTCCATTTTCTATACTCCTTTCCTGTATACTTTTTCTATTCCACATTTTTAAAAGTTTATAACATCTTTTTTTAAAAAATTTACAAAATTTAACAATTCATGTTTACATTGTTCTCATTTTGCGTGTACAATTATATAAGGAGGCTTTATAAATTTGAGTAAAGGCTACGAAAATTTTAATAATATGGAGACATCCTTCAGAAAATCCACACTAATCCAAGAGAGAATAGGTCTTGTATCAACTCATATGTACAAGCAGTTTTTGGATTACCAACATGCAACGTTAAATACTACAGAGATATTTTCTGAAATGATAGAAAATTTAAAAGCTATTGCGGATTCTTTAAAACAATCATTTGCTGCTAGAGGTATAACAACAGAAAATATCTACGTAGAACATGATAAAGAAAAAAGTGTTGTTATCATCAACATTCTATGGCATACAATAAGCTTAACAACTAGGTGTAATTATGAACCTCAAGCGTTATTTAGAGAAGGAGCAGCTCCAATGTTCTCCGGACGTATTATGGCAATTAACGGGAATTATAATGAGCTTATGGAAGGTATAAAATCCCGAAATGATATGATGGAAGTCCTTTTAGATAAAGAAGTTGCTTCACTTTTTGTTCCTGCTGATAAAGCTCAAAACTCAATTTTTAAAATAAGACATTTATCTAATAGAGAATTTTTCTTAAATAGCACAGATGCTTCAAGAGAATTTGTACTAAAAGTAATAGAGACTATTTGCGGCGGAGGTCTTTATCACGAAGAGGGCTCTAGGAAGAGTTTTAATATTTGAGGATGCGGAAAATCCAAAAATTGACAAAATTTTGAGATTTTTCAAATCCGATCATAAGTGTATGAGCATCATGTCGTGTGTGGGATAGCACACAACCTGATGCGAAATCGATCCCAGCAGTTTGCGAGAAAATAGCAATTTTTCCGTAAACTCATTTAATAAAAAAACTTAACAAAATAGTCTTATACTATTGATTATTGAGAGTTTTTATGGTTATCTATAATTGAGCAGGTTATATCCTCTTGAATCTGTTCAATATAAGGATAAGCGGCTAAATCCTTATGGTAGTAGGAAGTAATAGAATTGACAGTCAAATTTTATTATTTCAAAATAAAAGAAGGAAAAATAAAATGTTAAAAATCAGATTAAAAAGATTAGGTGCAAAAAAAGCTCCATCATACAGAATTATTGTTATTAATTCAACTACAAAAAGAGAAGGAAAACCTGTAGAAGAATTAGGTTTTTACAACCCAAAAACAAAAGAAATGAAGTTAAATATCGTATCTGCAAATGAATGGGTTAAAAAAGGTGCTCAACCTACAGATACAGTTAAATATTTAATGGCTAATTGTAATGAAGATGGTTCTTTAAATTACAAAAAATCTGAAAAAGTTAAATTATCTAAAAAAGCTATGGCTAAGAAAGCTGAAGAAGAAGCTCGTGCAGCAGAAGAAGCTGCTAAAACTGCTGAAGCAGCAGAAGCTCCTGCAGAAGAAGCTCAAGCATAGCATTAAAGGTATACAAAAAGAATCGGAATTTCAAGTTTTGAAATTCCGATTCTTTTTGTTATTTTTATTTTGCTATTTTTAATTTATCTAACATCTTTACACCCCAATCCATTAAATTAGGATATTTTTCTTGTTTCAGTCCGTGTTTTATCCAATTCTCCTTATTTTCTTGTATAGTTCCAAGACCTTTTAAAGATTTATAAATAAAAGCATAAAGCCCTGTTCTATCAGCACCATGCATGCAATGTATGTGAACTTTCTTGTCTTTATTAAATGAAAGTCTCTTTATTAAATCTAAAAATTGGTACACTTTAGATTCTTCAGGATATAGAGAATTTGAAGGGATATTGTGATATGACATACCATAGCTATTAACAATCCCTTTCTCATCAAACTTTGGTCTATCTGAGCTAAAAGTTCTAAAATTAATTATATCAGTGACACCTTGCTCTTTTAACCATTGAAAATCTTCTTTCTGAGGCTGTGCTGATCTTGAAATAAAATCATCTATTTTTTCATAATTTGGTGGTTGGGCTTTAAAATTGAAATTAAAATTGGTTAGTTGAATTTTCATGGATATCCCTTATAAACTTTATAGCGTCGTCTTTAGTTACTACTTCATCATTTAATTGTGCTTCAGCTAGTAATTTAATAATTTTCCCTAATTCCTTAGATGGTGTAATATTTAGTATACACATAATTTCATTCCCGTCAAGTAACTTAGGTAAAGGTTCTATTTTATCCTTTTGTTCTAAATAAAAATTCAATAATTTATCTAAGCCGTCAATATTAGATTTTATAATATCATTAGTAATCGCAGGACCTCTAGCAGATAACCTATCAGCTTTAGCCAAAATTATATTATCTATTACATCATCTTCCATTTTTCTCAAATATCTCATCATCACTTTTTCATTTAATTCTGGCGAAGCAATTACACCAGATGGATAAATATGATATTTAATCATTTTTGAAATATATTCTATCTGTTTTTTCGAAAATTTTAATTCTTTTAATAGTGGAACTACAAGCTTTGCACCTATGTTATCATGACCTATAAAACGATGCCTGCCAGATTCCTCTATTGTCCAAGTGGAAAACTTTCCAATATCATGTAAAAATGTTGCAATTTTAAGATGATTGATTCTTGGAAAACCTCCAAAGTCGATAGCATCTAAATGAGTTTTTATTTCATTTTCAGAATTCAAATACTGTAGCTCTACCTGCTTTACGCTTTCTACTAAGTGATTAAATAAATCCAAGTGGTGATGGGTATTTTTAGGAACTTTTTTCATTTCAATAACACAAGGAAAAATTTTTTCTAATAGACCGATTTGATCAAGTTCAATTAAAGCAGAAGAAGCATTATGTCCTCCAAATAACTTCATCAATTCATAATGTATTCTCTCTTTTGCTGGATTTAAAGCCAGATTAGAATATTTTTGAAGAACCTCTTTTAACTTATAATCCATTTCAAATCCGGTTGTTGCAAAAAACCTGAAAGCTCTCAAAATTCTTAAAGGATCATCAATAAAATTTTCCTCTTTTATATAACGTAATTTTTTATCCTTTATATCTTGAATGCCATTAGTTATATCTACATATTCCAAGTTTTTTAGATCATAAGCAATAGAGTTTATAGTAAAATCTCGTCGCATTAAATCTTCTTCAATTGAATTACCTTGAATTTCTGAAATATCTAAAAAATTTTCCTTATCTTTTAATACAACCCTATAAATTTTATTTTCTTCATCTAAAGGTATAAAAGTCCCTTCAAACTTTTCAGTAATTTTCTTTGCAAAAATTTCTGCACCATTTATTACAATATCTCTATCAAAAGTCTGCTTTCCGATAAAAAAATCTCTTACAGCTCCTCCGACTAAGTATCCATCATTAATTTCTTTTAATATAAAATCATCCTTGATATTCATATACAATACATCCTAAAGCCATTATTACAGCAGTTTCTGCCTTTAATATTAAATCCCCTAATGTTACTACCGGCAAGTTTTTATCTTTAAAATAATCAAATTCTTTTTGCGAAAAACCACCCTCTGGACCAATAATTACAAGGATTTTTTCAGATTTAGTTATCGGATTGCTAGCTAAGTAATTTTTTAAAGAAATTTCCGTTGAACGTTCTCCAAAGACAATAATTTTATCAAATTTATTTTTTAATACTTCATCTAAAGAGCAAGGTTCATAACAGGTTGGAATTTTTGCTCTTTCACACTGCTTAGAAGCCTCTATCATAACTTTTTGCCATTTTTCATATTTTTTCAATAAAACAGATTTATTCAAAGCACAATTATCAGTAATTATAGGATATACAGCTCTTGCCCCTAATTCCGTAGCTTTTTCTATTATTGTAAGTTGTGCATCACTCCTTAGTGGTGTCTGTGCTAGGTACAAATCAAATTCTAAATCTCTTTTTGAAGGATAACTTTTTTCTATTTTACAAATTACTTCACTAGAATTTATATCTGTAATTACAGTTTCATACTGTATTTGTTTTTCATCAATTAAAAGTAACTTTTCACCAACTCTTGCCCGCAAAGCCCTTGCAATATGTCTATAATTTTCATTATCATCTATTGTAATAAAATCTTTTTCAATATTATCTTTTTTTATAAAAAAATGTGGCATTTTATTATCCTTTATTGAAATCTTTTTCTAAAATATTAAATTTTCTTACCATAGTAATTATCATAATAGTACATAAAACTATTGCAGAAATAATTAGCCCATACCAAAAGCCTAAAAGATTTAACTTTTTAATAAAAGCTAAATAACTGCCAAATGGAATAGAAATAATCCAATATCCTACAAAATTCGCTATCATAACCATCTTAGTATACTTAATCCCTTTAAATATTCCTGCTAAAGCTACTTGCAAGCCATCGAATACTTGGAAGAAGCATAAAGAATAAACTATCGGAATACACACTGTTATTAAAGCTTTATCCATAGTAAATAATTTCACTATTCCTTCTGAAAAAATAGCAACAAAAACTGCTGATACAGCCATAAAACCTATCGATAATAAAATCCCAGTTTTTGCATAATTTCTTAAAGATTTAAAATATCTTGCGCCATTTGCATAACCTACTTTTACAGCTGTAGCATTAGAAATAGCTAAAGGTACCATAAAAGATACACTTGTTATTGTGCAAACAATATTATGAGCCGCTGCATAAATTCCTGAAACTCTACCCATAATTATTGTTATCGCATTAAAACCAATAAATTCTATCATAACAGCTAATGAAGCTGGCATTCCGACTTTTATCAAATCTTTATAATAATTCTTATCTTTATGATGTTCAATTTTAACTTTTTTATAACAGTACCATACAAGAACAAATCCCATAAAATAACGTGTCAAAAGACTCGCAATTGCAAGACCTATTGCACCCATTGATGGAATAGGTCCATATCCAAATACAAAAAGAATGTTTAAGGCAACATTCACGAAAATACAAAATACCGTTAATATATTTGGAAAAACAACGATTTCAAAAGCTTGTAAAAATTCTTTTGCCATACAATGAATATATGCACCAAATGTTGAAAGAGCTGTTACCCAGAAATAGTCTTTTATTGCAGGGATAAGCCTTGCTTCAAGACCTAATTTATCAATCAAAGGCATAAAACCAAATATTAATAGCGAACTTATTAAAGACAAAATTAATGCGAATTTTAAGGATGGATAAAAATATTTCTCTGCACTTTTTCCTTCGCCTCTATAATTTGAAAGAATCGCTGAAATACTAGATATTATTCCTATTCCAAACATCATTATGCAATTTATAATAGCTGTTGCAATACTTATAGCAGCCAATGTATCAGTTGAATGACGACCTGCAACAATAACATCACCTACACCAATAAGAATAAACCCTAAATTACCAAATATAATTGGGGTTGCTATATTTAAAATATCTCTAATGTAAAAATTTCGCATAAGTCTATTATATTATAAAAGCAAAATTAATATCTATCCTGTAGGATATTTATGTTATTATAAAGGAAATTGAATACGAGGAAACATTGGTGAAAATCCAAGACTGTGCCGCAGCTGTTAAAGTCAGAATGCTCTAAATTATATATAAAATTGCGATTCACAATTTTATAAGAACTTTCTCTATGCTGCGGTCTATTGTAGCAAAGGAAGTTTTTATTTTGTCTAATGCAGTATCACAAATAAATAAAACTAATACAGGTCTTTGTCCACATGGGCTACCTCCTAGCGCTTGTCCTGTTTGCTCTAATATGGGAGGTGGCTCAATGAGAACTGGTGAAAGACCTCAAAAAGCAGGAGAAATGAGCTATCATCAGTGTGCAATGATTGGAGCTATGATGAAAGCTAGAGCTTTGAGATTAGAAAATCATGAAAAAAATCTCCAACAAAGAGCAGAAGCAATTTTAGAATTTCAAATGAATCTAGATAAAATGATTCAAAAAATGGGAGAGTTTGTAAACAAAATTTCAAATAACTTTTTTTTAACACCTGTTAGTTATACAATTAATAATATCGTAGTTCCAATCTTGAAATTTACAAGAAATATCCCTAATATTATTTCGAATATTCAAGATAAAATGTCACAAATCAAACAAAAATTTATAGATATTCAAGACAAGCTAACTGCAATTTTTGGAGAAGCAAAGGCTTTTGTTCAAAAAAAGGTAAGCGAAATTGTAAGTAGTATTAAAACAAAGTTTGAAGGTATTTTTAAGATTTTCAAGCGTAATAACACTCAAGATGACGAAACTAAAATTGACGAAGAGAAAAAACTTTTCAATTTAAAAACTATAATCAGTAAAATTTTAGACCGAAAGAAAAAAGATGATTCAGAAAATAAATCAAGATCTTGATTCTAATATACATAGAAAAAATATGACAAAAACTCAAAAACGTAATGACAATAATATCCAAGAGGGTGTTATTGTAAATTCGTTCGTTAAAGATCCGCTTATGGATGGTCTAAAGGCTGGGAGTTTTGATAGTGAAACAAATCTATTTACTCCATTAAATGAAACTATAGATACTTTAATAATTTCCAATTCAAAAATAGATTTGCCATCAAAAATTTATGAAAATGAAAATAAAAAAAATAATCCTATTCTTCCACTATGTTTGGGGACAGTGGGAGTTATGGGATTATTAGGCGGATTTACTGCAATGATGAAAAAATTTTCTAAAGGGAAGCTTGAATCCACAAAAGAGTATCTTCTTCCAGGAATAACAAGAAATCATTGTATTAATGATGAAATTCATCAGAGCATTTTTAGCATGATACAATCCCCTAATAGAAAAACAATTTTAGCTTCTATCGGCGTAATTACTCTTGGTTCTATGGGTTTTATGGGAAAGATTTTTATAGACGGATTCAAAGAGGTTTGGGTAAAAAAACAAGAGGCTGATATTCAAAAAAATCTTCAAGAAAACTTAATAGAAGTAGAGACTCAATCTTTTTCAGGAAAAATCCAAATAATTAGAAGTATGCTTGCTTCAAAAGCTGAGATACTTTCCAAAGAATTATCATTTAAAGGAACTAAATCGGAGCAAAAAAAAGATAATGAATCAATAAAAATGGCTATATTAGGGACAATTTCTTTACTCTCTATTCTAGGTCTTGGATATTTTGCTGCTAAAAATATTAGAAAAAGTGATGAATATATAAAAAATGGAATAAAAAATACTCATATTGGAATAGATAAAGTGATTGAAGAATTTAATCAAGGTAAAAAAATCGAAAACATTCAAGGTCATTTTGGAGAAACTCTCACTGGAAAAGATGCTTATAAACATTTAATAGAAAATATGCTTGAATCAATTTATGCGACTCCTGAAGAAATACAAACCTATGTTAATAAAATGAATCTTAGTGATAGTGAAAAAAAAGAATACATTAAATATTTAAATGAAAATATGAATCAAGCAACTGAAAAAGTAAACGCCGCAATTGGAGGTTCTGGTAGAAATAAAATAACATATTTTTCCCATGTTAATGATTATCTTTCTTTTTTCTATGATTGGCTTATGAACCCTAAAAATCCACAATTTAAAAACCTCTTTTTAGGTATTGCAGGAATTTCAGCACTAGCTTATGGAGGCAAATCAGCCGCTGAAGCAATAAAAGAAGTTCAAGTAAAAAAATATAATGCAGAAATAGAGCTTGACCTGCAAAAACGGCTAGTATCAACAGAGCTTCGAAATTTTAAAGCGAAAAAAGAATCCGCAATAGAGCCTTTGTGCGATGAATTTTTTAAACAAAAACAAGAAGGAAAATCAAAAGACGAACTAAAAATTATTGCCGATAATATTCTTTTCGAAATAAAAAATGGACCTCCTTTTGTATACTCTTAATTCTGTATAAAAAACGAAAAGCCGCAATCTTTTGCGGCATTAACTCACGTTAGATAAAGGAGTGGAGGAGAAAATAAAGAAAAGAGATTATACTTTATATATTCCACGTTATATATTTTTATAACACTTTTTATATAAAATTGTTACAGAACTTAACAATATAATTAAAAAAATTTTTATTATACATTATTAGTTTGTTTGTAGTATAATTGCTTTACCTGCAAGGGAGGTTGAGTATGATTAATGTAGCTATATGCGGCGCAAATGGAAAAATGGGTCAAGAAGTTGTAAAAGCAGTTACTGCTTCGAAGGACATGACTTTAGTGGCAAAAATTGATATTTTAAACGGAGAATTTGCTAGTATAAAAGATGCAAAAGAAACTGTTAATATTGATGTACTTATAGACTTTACTCAGCCTAAATCTATATATGAAAATGCTTTATATTGTTTGCATAATGGAATAAATCTTGTAATTGGAACAACAGGACTCAGCGATGATGAGCTTGAAATTCTAAGAGATTTAGCACAAGAAAAAGGATTAGGATGTTTAATCGCACCTAATTTCTCAACAGGAGCTGTGCTTATGATGAAATTCGCACAAATGGCTGCTAAATATTTTGATAATGCAGAAATAATTGAATTACATCACAATCAAAAAAAAGATGCTCCTTCTGGTACTGCTGTAAAAACCGCTTTAATGATGGCTAGTGAAAATACTAATTTCACAACAGGGAATTGCCCAGAGGTAGAAACTATAAAAGGAGCTAGAGGAGCAAATGCATATAACAATATCCATATTCATTCTGTAAGAATGCCAGGATATATTGCTTCTCAAGAAGTAATACTAGGAGCTTCCGGACAAATACTCACAATTCGTCATGATTCTATGAATAGAGAATGTTATATGGATGGCGTATTAAGAGCTACTAGATTTGTATTTGAAAATAAAAAATTTATATATGGATTAGAGAATATTCTGTAAAAAGGGGAAAAGATGAGAAAACCAAGAATCGCAATTTTAGGTGCTACAGGTGTTGTAGGTAGAGAAATTACAAAAATTACAGATGAATTGAATGTAGAATTTGAAAGCATTAGATTTTTATCAAGTGCTAAGAGTGCAGGTACCAAAATAACATTCAAAGGGAAAGAATATACTGTAGAAGAAGCAACTCCTGAAATTTTTGATGATATTGATATTGTTATGGCATCAGCAGGCGGTTCTACAAGTCAAAAATTTGCTCCGGAAATAAAAAAACGTGGAGGTGTTATTATTGATAACTCATCAGCATTCAGAATGGAAAAAGATGTTCCTTTGGTAATTGCAGGTGTTAATGATGAAGATCTAAGACAACATCAAGGTATAATTGCAAACCCTAATTGTTCAACATCTCAATTAATGTTAGTTTTAGAACCTCTAAAAGAATTTGGTATAAAAAGATTAATAGTATCAACTTATCAAGCTGTATCAGGAGCTGGTCTTGCAGCGATTAATGAACTTAAAGATGATACTATTGCTAACTTAGAAGGAAAATCTTTCGAAAATAAATGCTTTAAAAAACCGATTTCTTTTAATGTAATCCCTCAAATAGACGTTTTTTGTGAAAATGGATATACAAAAGAAGAAATGAAAGTTGTAAATGAAACAAGAAAAATTCTTCACCTAGGAGAAGATACATTAATATCTTGTACTGCAGCAAGAGTTCCTGTTTTCAATGGTCATAGTGAAGCTGTAGATATTGAATTTGAAAAAGAAATTACACCAGAAAAAGTTAGAGAAATCCTCTCTAATGCTTATGGTGTGAAGGTAATTGATAATCCAGATAATTTTGAATATCCTACTACAAGAGATGCTAGTGGTGTAGATCCGGTATTTGTAGGTCGTATAAGAAAGAATTTAGCATTTAACAATGGCATTTCATTATGGTGTGTTGCTGATAACTTGAGAATTGGTGCAGCATTAAATACTGTAAGAATCTGTAAAAAAGTTATAGAAATGGGGTTATACTAGTATGAAAGTTTTAAAAATCAATAATATTAGAATAAAACCTACAGAGAAAAAAATAAAAAAGGCTGAACAAATCACAAATGAAATAAGCAATAACGTTCTTCCTAAAGATATGCCTATCGAAAAAAAGGTAACTTTTGTCTCTGCTTCAGAAGCTTTTCAAAGAGTAAAAGATAAGATTCAAATAGCTGTAGATAATATGAGAGGTAATAAGTAATTTGGGCAAAATAGTTTCTCAAGAGCAAATAATACAAATTGTTCGAACAGGACAAGCTAGCGGTTCAACTTTTGTTGCTACAAATGGTTGTTTTGATATTTTACATGTAGGACATTTAAGATATTTACAAAAAACTAAAGAACTCGCTGATTATTCTATTGTAATGCTCAATTCTGACAGTTCTGTAAAAATGATTAAAGGTGAAAATAGACCTATTAATGCAGAAAACGACAGAGCAGAGCTTCTTTCAGCTTTGAATTGTGTCGATTATGTTGTAATTTTTGAAGAAAAGTCTCCAGGGCTTTTATTAGAAAAAATTAAACCTGATTTTTATACAAAAGGAGCTGATTATACTTTAGAAACGCTTCCTGAAAAAGATATCGTATTAAAAAACAATATCAAAGTAAAATTTATAGATTTTGTTCAGGGAAAATCTACAACAAATGTAATAAATAAGTGTTTAGATAAATAAAGGAGTGTATTATGAAAACTTTTACATTGGAACAAATTGCACAAGTTGCTGGTGGTATGCTTTCAAAGGCAAAAGATGTAGCTATTACCAAAATAGCACCGCCTCTTATTGCTGATGAAAATACTCTTGCATTAGCTTTAAGTGAAGAAGAAATCGCAAATTTATCAAAAACAAAAGCTAGCGCTGCTTTAGTTCCATTAGGTGTTAATATAGATGGTTTTTCAACTATAGAAGTAGAAAGACCTCGCTTGGCAATGATGAAATTAATTACAATGTTCTATGAAGAACCACATGTTAATTCAGGAATTCATCCTAGTGCTACAGTACATCCTTCTGCTAAAATTGGGCAAAATGTTTCTCTTGGCCCAAATGTTGTAGTTGGTGAAAATGCTCAAATTGGAGATAATTCAAAAATTTTAGCAAACTGCTATATTGGTAATGGAGCAATAATTGGTAATGATTGTTTCTTCCACCCTGCAGTTTGTATTGGTGATAGAGTAAAAGTTGGAAATAAAGTTATTTTACATCACGGCGTATCATTAGGAGCAGATGGCTTTAGCTTTGTGACTGAAAATCCTAATAATATCGAACAAGCTAGAAAAGATGGAGAAATTAAAGAAAATAATGTAGAACAAGTAATCTTTAAAATTCCATCAATTGGTTCCGTTGAAATTGGTAATAATGTAGAAATTGGTGCAAATACAGCAATAGACCGTGGTACTATTGAGAATACCGTAATTGGCGATAACACAAAAATTGATGATCTCGTTATGATTGGTCATAATTGTCGTATTGGCAAAGGCTGTATGATAGTATCACAAGTAGGTATTGCAGGAAGCTGCGTAATTGGTGATAGAGTTGTAATAGCAGGTCAAGCAGGTTTAGCTGATCACATTAGTATTGGGGATGATACAATTATTGCTGCTCAAGCTGGCGTTACAAAGAGCTTCCCTGAAAAATCTATTGTTGTGGGTGCTCCTGCTGTTCCAAGAAAAGAATTTATTAAGCAATTAAAAATTATGAAAGATGCTGGTGATTTAATTGCTAAGTTCAAAAAATATGAGCCACTTTTGAAATCTTTTGAAGAAGGAGCTGCTGAAAATTAATGGGTACTATTAAAACAGAAATTAAAACTTCAGGCAAAGGGCTAATGAAAAACCGCAATTGCGAGGTGGTTATAAAACCTTCTCGAGGAGGAAATATCAGAATCTTTTCTAAAGGTTCTGATGTTCCATTTAATGTTTGCATAGAAAATTTATATTCTACAGAACATTGTGTAACGCTTTGTAGTAAAGAACATCGCACCTTACTTGGTGATTATAAATACAAAGTTATGTTATGCGAACATTTTATAGCAGCTTGTGCTATTTGTGGTATAGATTCTATTGATGTTTTTCTTTCTGAGGTTGAAATGCCTATTTTTGATGGTAGTTCAAAAGTTTGGGTAGAACTATTCAAAAATGCAGGAATTGAAGGAGTAAATAAGGATTTGTATACTGTTTCGGAGCCTGTATATTATTTGAATGGTAAAACTAGTCTTGTAATTCTTCCTGATAAAGATTTGAGAATTACTTATGGAGTAAATTATGATCATCCGGATCTAACTCGTCGCTGGGTTACTATGGACAATAATAATTTACAAGAAATTATAGAAGCTCGTACTTTTGGATTCTATAAGGATTTGAAAAAATACCAAATGCTTGGTTTTGCAAAAGGAGTGACTATTGAAAATACAGTAGGACTTAAAGATGTCGGATATACTACTGAGTTAAGATCAGAACATGAACCTATAAAGCACAAAATTCTGGATTTAATTGGAGATTTATATTTAACAGGAGTATCACCTTTAAATATAAAAGCTCAAATAATTGTAAAAGAAGCAGGTCATGCTGTTCATACAAAAGTTGCTCAAATACTGAAAAATAAACTTGTGAAAATATAATTATAAGGAGAAAAGGCTATGTCAGATGAAATAATTACATTAGATACAATGCAATTAATGGAAATGTTACCTCATAGATACCCATTTTTGTTAGTAGATAGAATAACAGAATGTGTTCCGGGAAAATATGCAAAAGGATATAAAAATTTGACTATGAATGAAGAATTTTTCCAAGGTCATTTCCCAGGAAATCCTGTAATGCCGGGAGTTTTACAGCTAGAAGCTCTAGCTCAATGTTCAGCTCCAGTTTTAATGACATTACCTGAATATAAAGGGAAATTAACACTTTATGCAGGAGTCGATAATGTAAGATTTAAAAATATAGTACGTCCTGGAGATAGATTTGATATGGTAATTGAATTAGTTAAGGTTAAAGGACCTATATGTAAAAGTCATGGTGTTGGATACGTTGATGGAAAAGTTTGTATAGAAGCAGATATGACAGTTGCATTAAAATAGTTTTTTACAACAAAAAGGTGGTCTTGTTTTTAACAAGACCACCTTTTTGTTGTTATTCTTTTACTCAATTCTTTCCAGCATTACTACGGCTTGTGCTTCTATTGCAAGTTTTTCTCCCACAGCGTCCATTTGTTCTTTTGTTTTGGCTTTTATTGAAATATCCATACTATCTAAACCTAATATCGGAGCTAGTATCTCTTTCATTTTAGGAATATATGGCATCATCTTTGGAGCTTGAGCAATTATATTTGAATCAATATTGTTTATCCAATAGCCTTGAATTTGAACTTTATCATATACCATTTTTAATAATTCTAAGCTATTTGCATCTTTAAATCTATCATCTGTATCCGGAAACAATGTTCCTATATCATCCATTGCAAGAGCTCCTAGTAAAGCATCAATTATTGCATGCACTAATACATCAGCATCTGAATGTCCTAGTAGTCCTTTTTCATATGGAATTTCTAGTCCGCCAATAACTAACTTTCGACCTTCAACTAATTTGTGTATATCATATCCAAGACCGATTCTGTATTTTTGTTCTGCCATACAAAAAAACCTTCTTATTCTGCTACCCTCTATTTTTATACTACCACATTTTGAAACTTTTTTAACAAGAAAAATTCATAATAAATTATATCTTAATATTTCTTAATAAATAGAGGTCAAAAAGGCAATTTTTTATTCTCTATATACTTTATATATATGTAAGAGATATTTAAAAGAAATAGTAAGTAAAATGACAGCAACATACGACGCAATTGAAAGAAATAAAAAACCTGCTGGAGCTATCCAAATCCCTGAAGGTTTTCATACATATTA
>CALVAL010000022.1 GCA_944325535.1 Candidatus Gastranaerophilales bacterium | reverse complement strand
GATGTATTTTGAATTCTCTCGTGGAGATTTTTGATTTAAACTTGAAAATTCTTGTAAAATTTTTGTTGAATCTTCAAGAGGCCTTTTCGCGGGAGCTAATGGTAAGTGAGTATCTTAAAAAGGATGAATCTAGTATTAATATTCAAGAGGTATATCAAAATCAAGAAGATTTGATTAAAGATTTGAATAAGAAATATGGTATAAGAAATAATGAAATAAAGAAATATGATGTAAAAATAGGCTATGAATATGATGGAAAATTTTATTCTTATCCTGAGGATTTAATAATATATAACTTTTTCTCGCAGATGTTTCAAAAATTTGGTTTAGTGCATCATGATATATATTGTAATATGGAAAATTTTATAACAACTGTCGATAAAAGTGGTAATAGAATTATTAAATTAATAGATTTTGGCGAGATTTCTAATAAGTAATTTATTTTTCCATATCTTCAGGATACATAAGCCATAGAGTTATTCCACTTTTGTCAGCAATAGATTTTACTCTTTCAGTATATTTTTGGTCTTTTTCTCTATCTTCAATAATTAAAACAATTCCTGGTGATTTATGAAGCGCTTCTGCATAATAAAGCGATTGTCCAATTGATTCGGCCCATTTCTTAGCAAAATCAAATTCTATGGCGTGTGTCTCAGTGACACAATCAACTCGCGCTTTGTCGGCTAATATTACTTCAAGCGTTCCAAAATGGTCGCTACACCATACATTTTGATAATCTTTTTCGAAATATCTATGATTTACAGGTACTTTTGCTGTAGCTAGTAGTGGAAAAAATATTGATAGTATTGTAATTAATAAAATCCGTTTCATTATATATAAATTTTATCATTAAATAAGGTATATGTAAAAGGCTAGTTAGCTGATTTTGCTTATAGAAATGTTTTTATAACATACTACAAAAAATGAACAAAAAAATAAGTCCGACAAGCGGACTTATTTTTATTAATGGCGGGAACGACGAGCAAGTAGGATGTGGTAAGTCTTTGATTTACTGCATCTCTTTTTGTTTTGGTAATCAGAGATTACCAAAATTTACAAGCTTTGATACAATAACAGAGGAAGAAATCGCGTATGTTGAAAATTGGATTAACAATAGACCGATGAAAATTAATAATCAAAAAACTTGATTTTGGTAAATGACTTAACTACTTTCAAAAATATATTTACCCCCACCTGAACAAGTTTTCAACTTCATAGTGTTGCGATTGCTTCTTGAATTCACCGTTATGCAAATGTTAACTTTTGTAAATGCAAATTTCTATTCGTCTAAAATTCAGTTAGAATGCCTAATAGGATAGGATAGGATAGGACTGAAGCAATTTTTGTTTCTCTAAAAACTTTATAGAAGTATACACGAGATTTACTAAAAGGAAAAAGGAGAAAAATATGAGTAATTCAGAATGGCTATCTACAAGAATGACACAAATTGCATCATTATCAGAATTTGATGGTGGCGGGAAAGACAAAACTAAAATCGATTCAAATGCGGAGTTTGCCTGTCTATCAAGACTTCTTGCAAATTGTACAGAAGAAAATGATAAAAAGCTTGTTAGTGAAAAAATGTTTGATTATTTAAACAGTTCTAAAAAAGAACATTTTGAAAGGGGTGACGGCACTTCTTATGATGAAATTATTGATAGTACCGGAAATAGAATGTATGTTAGCTATGATACAAAAGGAGATATTCGCAATATAGGCACAACTTATAAAGATAAGAACGGCGTAGAGCATTCAACTAAAGAACCTTTAGCAGTACCAGAAAAATTTCCAGTAGAAAAACCAGCAGTAGAAAAAGAGGTTGCAAAAACTCAAAATGTTGAAAAAGAATTAAATAAAGATGAAAAAGGGTTTATTGGAAAACATTTTGATAATGTTAAACAATTCTATTCGGACCTATATAATAAAGGAATAAAGGAAGCTTATACAGATTATTGGGGTAAACTTTTCTAGATAATTATATATAATTTTGTAAAAATTATTTCATTAAATAAAAAGAGTCCATAACGGACTCTTTTTAAATGGCGGGAACGACGAGGCTGTCTTGAGTCGCTCGCGTTAAACGGCAATTCCGTGTTTTGACGTCGTGATTTCATCACTTGTCAAAAGCACTCCAGCCTCTGCTCGCTCCTCGCTCGAACTCGGGCAGGTTTAAAACAACCTGCGGCGAGTTCTCACCTCTTTATTCCACGAACAAAAAACAAAAAAATAAGTCCGACTAGCGGACTTATTTTTTGTTAAATGGCGGGAACGACGAGGCTCGAACTCGCGACCTCATGCGTGACAGGCATGCGCTCTAACCAAACTGAGCTACGCTCCCATATTTAATTTTCACATTGTAACCTCTCGGCTACTTTTTTAATATAACTTGCTGAATTTTTTTTTGCAAGTACTTATTTTTATTACCCGATTAGTTAGCTATAAATTAATCAGGTTGGGAATTTATTTAATACTATAGTTTCTGTTTAATATCATCATTAAATCTTTTTCATACTTCCAGCTATTCTTAATTCCAAGAGCCATTTGGCTCTTTTTTTTGGGAGGATACGGAAAAATCTAAAAATTGACAAATTTTTGAGATTTTTCAAATCCGACCTTAGGTGTGTGAGCATCAGGTCGTGTGTGGGATAGCACACAATCTGATGCGAAACCGTTCCTAGCAGTTTGCGAGAAAAATATCAATTTTTCCGCAAACTCTTTATTTATTGTGATATAATTTTTTCGTAAGCTTATGAAGGGTTAATATATGATAGAAAATTGGAAAATACCTCTTTTGATGACCGTATTTGCTGGTCTTGCAACTGTAATAGGAGGTTTTATTACTTTTCTTGTTAATAGAAAAAGTCTTAAGGTTTTATCTTTAGGCTTAGGTTTTTCTGCTGGGGTAATGATTTTTGTATCGTTGACAGAGATTCTTAATACTGCAGAAGAATTATTGAAACAATATTATCCTATTGACTATCATTGGATTATGTTTTGGGGATTTATTGCTGGTGTAATAATTTCCAAGCTTATTGATACATTTCTACCGGACCACGTCGAGGATGATCTTGGTGCTGATAATAAAGATGGTACAAAAAAACAACATCGAATTAAGCGTGCAGGACTACTTACTGCGATAGCTATTGCCGTACATAATTTCCCTGAAGGTTTAGGTACTTTTCTTGTTACATCTCAAGATTTAACAATAGGGATTTCAGTTGCTTTTGCTATAGCACTGCATAATATTCCGGAAGGTATTGCAGTTGCGTTACCTATTTATCATGCTACAGGTAAAAAAAGAATGGCTATTTGGTATTCTTTTTGGACAGGCATGACAGAACCTCTTGGGGCTTTAATAGGGCTTGCTCTATTGCAATGGTTCCTTCCTCAAGTGTTTGTAGGCTTTTGTATGGCGGCTGTTGTCGGTATCATGATTTATATTTCTTTTGATACATTGCTACCTCTTTCTCATGAATATGGAGATTGGCATTATGCAATAGCAGGGATTATGTCAGGAATAATTGTTATTTGGGCTAGTTTATTGTTTCTAAATGGGTATTAATATATTTTTTATCTTGTTTAAGGTATAATTTTGTCAAACAAAAAGAAAGGAAACTTTTTATGACAAATTTATCACCATTACAAATCGAAAGATTAAAATACCAACCAAAGTTGCCTTCATCTTTGGCTAATGGTATCAACCATTTGATTTCTATTGAAGGAAATGCTACTCAGTCAGTTGCAAATCAAGAAGAAATTAAAGCTTTATTCAAAAATACTTATGGAAAACCAACTGTTACTTTCCAAACTTCTACAGACTCTAAGTCTAGTGAAATAAGAAATGTTGGTGTTATTTTATCAGGTGGTCAAGCTCCTGGTGGACATAATGTAATTGCTGGTCTATATGATGCTTTAAAACAAGCTAATCCTAGCAATAACTTATATGGTTTCTTAGGTGGGCCTAGTGGAATTATTGAAGGAAAATATGTAGAATTTAATGATGAATTTATTAATGATTATAGAAATACCGGTGGTTTCGATATTATCGGATCTGGTAGAACAAAATTAGAAACTGAAGAACAATTCAAGTCTGCTTTAGAAGTATGTAAGAAATTAAATATTTCTGCAGTTGTAATCATTGGTGGTGACGATTCTAATACAAATGCTGCATTATTAGCAGAATGGTTTGTTGCAAATAATGCTAACATTCAAGTAATTGGATGTCCTAAAACTATTGATGGAGACTTGAAGAATGAGCAAATCGAAATTTCTTTCGGTTTTGATACAGCTACTAAGACTTACGGAGAATTAATTGGTAATATTGAAAGAGATGCTAATTCTGCTAAGAAGTATTGGCACTTTGTAAAAATTATGGGAAGAAGTGCTTCTCACGTTGCTTTAGAAGCAGCTTTACAGACTCAGCCAAATATTACATTAATTTCAGAAGAAGTTGAACAAAAGAAAATGTCTTTAGCTTCAATTATTGATTATATTTCTGATATTGTAGTAAGACGTTCTCAAAATGGTAAAAACTTTGGTATTGCTGTAATTCCAGAAGGCTTGATTGAATTCATTCCTGAATTAAAATCAATGATTGCTAATTTGAATGATGTTATGCCAACTCTTGAAAAAGATTCTGCTTATTCAAATGGCAGTGATGCTGAAAAAATTGCGATTATTGAAAATACTCTATCAAGTGAAAATGCTGCAGTATTCAAATCTTTACCAGCATTAATTAAATCTCAATTACTAATGGATAGAGATCCACATGGTAATGTTCAAGTTTCTAAAATTGAAACTGAAAAGTTATTGATTTCTATGGTAGAAGAAAAATTAGCTCAATTGAAAAAAGAAGGCAAATTCAACGGTAAATTCTCTACTCAGTCACATTTCTTCGGATATGAAGGAAGATGTGCATTCCCTTCTAACTTTGATGCTGATTACTGCTATGCATTAGGATTTAATGCTTTTGCTTTAATTAATTTTGGTCTAACTGGTTATTTATCATCAGTAAGAAATTTAACAGAACCTGCAAATGATTGGATTGCTGGAGGTGTTCCTCTTACAATGATGATGAATATGGAAAGAAGACATGGTGAAATGAAGCCTGTAATTAAAAAAGCTTTAGTTGAACTTGATGGTCCTGTATTCAAAAAATTAGAAGCAAATAGAGAAGATTGGGCTATGAATGATAGATATTTATTCCCAGGTGCTATCCAATACTTTGGACCAAGTTCAGTTTGTGATATTACTACTGTAACATTACAATTGGAAAGTGAAGCTAAATTAGCTAAAGTATAGAAATTCTTTTGAATTTATAAAAGTCGCAGGAATTTATTAATTCTTGCGGCTTTTATTTTTATAGTTATATTAGCTTTTTAACTTTTTTTTTATATAATTGAATAAGTAAAATTAGAAGGAGAAAATTATGTTGTCAGGACCTTTTTTAGATAGAAATTGGATGGGAGAAAATAAGGATTATGCTAGTTCAAATATAGTTATGCTAGGTATGCCATTTGATGGGACTGTATCATATCGTCCTGGTTCAAGATTCGCCCCAGAGCAGATTCGTCTTGCTAGTTGGGGTTTAGAAGAATATTCTCCTTATTTTGATAAACATTTAGAAGATTGTAATTTTCATGATGCTGGGGATTTGGAGTTCCCACTTGGAAATACTAAGGCTTCTTTAGATTTGATTGAAAAAAATGTAGAAGAAATTTATAAAGATGGGAAAAGAGTCTTTGGTATTGGGGGAGAACATTTAGTAACTTTACCGGAAATAAAAGCTGTTTCAAAATATGTTGATAACCTTGCAATTGTTCATTTTGATGCACATACGGATTTAAGAGAAGAATATATGGGCGAAGCTCTTTCTCATTCTGCAGTAATTCAGCATTCCGGAAAAATTGTTGGCTTTGAAAATGTAAAACAAATTGGTATTCGCTCAGGTATGAAAGAAGAATTTGAGTTTATGAAAAAATATAATACATTAATTCATGAATATTCTGAGCTTGATTGTTTAAAAGATAAAAATATTTTTATAACTGTTGATTTAGATGTTCTTGATACATCAATTATGCCAGGAACTGGTACTCCAGAAGTCGGTGGACTAACTTTCAATGAGCTTGTTGGCTGGTTTAAGTATTTATCTAAATTTAATATAGTGGGAGCTGATGTAGTAGAGCTTGCTCCAGACTATGATACTAGTGGTGCATCTACTGCAGTTGCAACAAAAGTAATTAGAGAATTATTAATGACAATGACAAAATAGGGCTAAAATTTAGTCCTATTTTTTTAATTGTAGTCTCTAAGTGGTGGACGAGCAGTTTCTGTATCACCATATAAATTATTTTTCTTGCTTTTTTGAATATTTATAGGCTCATAAGTTGTTTCGATATAATTATTTTGTGTCTCTGTTTTTGTTGCAGGCTTTTTATAATTTATATCATAAATATTTTTTTCTTCTTCTTTTTTTGTTGTATTAATTGTATTTTGTTTGTTTTCTTGCTTTACTACAGGTTCAGCTTTTACTTCAAGTTGCTTTTGTAATGCTTTTTCTTCTGCTTTTTGTTTTCTTTCTTCTTTTAATTGATTGTATTTTTCTTTTGTGGATGTTATTTGTGCATCAACTCTTTTTTTAGCTTCTGCGTAGTTTTTCTTACCTTCTTTATTCCAACGTCTGTATTTTTTTGTGAATACATTATCAAAGTTACCCATATCATAATAAATTCTGTTTGATTCTTTTTCGTATTCATCAGGTGGTAATACTTTTAGTTGAACATTTTGTGCTATTTCAGGGCAGAGCATTCTTGAATAGTCTCTTATTTTTTGAAGCTGCTCTGTTTGAGGTGATGGACCACGGGTTATAATTCTGTTTTCAACAACGCTTATTGTTTTATAAAAAGTATTTGACCACAAAACCTGATTTGTATAAGTATCAACTAATACGGCATAAGTAGAAATTTTATAAGCAGGATCGACTACTGTAGCACCAGGAATGTTTAAAAAATCCCAAACTGTTCTTCTTAAAATATAGTTTTCAGAGTCTATTGAAGATGTAATTAATAGTGCATATCTTGCATTTGATTTGTTTGCAACTTTTTTTAATAGAGTATGATCAATATTATAAGTAGTTCTGAATCGATTAGTAAGGTTTTTAGCTGGAATCATTGAATAGGCGGAACTCTTTAGAAGTTTTCTTTCTTCACTTACTGTAGGAGATTTTATGTAATCTGTTTCATTTAGTAAGTTAATTACTTCATTTGCAAAGAATTCTGCAGTTGCATTATAGATGTATGAATCTAATGCTTCATTTTCTGTTACGATATTATCAGGGATGACCAATACTTTATAAGGCTCTGCTTTTACATAAGGAGCCAATAATAAAAATATCCCAACTACACAAAATTTTATTAAATCTCTCACAAAATCATTATATCATAAGTTATTTAAACTACCAAAATGTAAATTAAATGTTTGTTGCTCATATGTTTGGCTTATTTAAAAATAAGCCTACTTGTTAGTTGAACTATTTATTGATATTATATAAATAACTAGAATGAGGAAATTTTTTAATAAATATATAATAGGTCTTATAGTTTTTTATGCGTTTTGGATGGTGGGGATTCCTTTTGTTTTTTCTAAAGCGATTCCTGTTGTGTGTGAAAATATATCGGTAAATTCTGACTATAAAGTAGAGATAATTGAACCAAAATTGTTTTTAGGTGTTCTTCCAAAGGCTAAATTTTATGCAAATAAGATTGAAATAAGAGAAAAATCAACTAATGATTATACACTTGTTAATAATTTTCAAATAACAGCAAGGCTCTTACCTCTTTTGTCGGGAAAATTTCATATAAATGCGGTTGATATATCTTCTTTAACCGTAAATTCAACAATAAGAAAAGATATTGAATTAGATAAAGATTTTTTCAATAAGATTAAAAAGGCCAAAGTTTGTTGCGATAAATTCTCATTAGATGAATTTTCTATATCACTTTGGCAAAATGAGGTTAAAAATCCGATTATCTATACCGGAAAAGATTTGATGTATGAAAAAAGATCCGGTTATTTAAAGCTTAATCTTGATAGTAAAATTGATATAAATAATTCTGTATCAACAGCAAAAGCAAAATTATATCTACCTAAAAATAATAATGTACATAAAAGTGTTATAGATATTAAGGTTGATAATTTTAATATTGAGCCATTAGGAGACTATTTAAGACAATATTTACCAAGTGATTTTAAAGACCTTAAAGGGATTGTAAATTTAGACGTTAATAATTCAAATCTTAAAGCTGAGGTTAGTGATTTTAAAGCTTTAATGAAGGATGATGCGAAATCAATTATTTTTCCTAAAAAACTAAATATTGGTTCGAATTTTAATATTACAAATAAAGTTATAAATTTTGAAAATATTGATATAAAATCGGATACTATTCATACAATTTTAAGTGGGAGTATTTTTAATTTTCTTGAAAGTGCTCTTACTACGATTGACTTGAATGTACAAATTGATAATTCTAAAGTAGAAGATATTGTCAATATTTTACCTCCTATTGTAGTAGAGGAGTTTAATGTTTACAAGTTGAAAAAATATAAATTTTATGGAGATGTAATAGGTAATTTTTCTATAAAAGGAGATATTAAAGAGCCTAGTGTTTATGGAGATATTTATATCAGTAATGGGGTATTAATTTCTCCTATAAAAAATGCAAATGGCGCTATAGTTAAAATAAATTTTGCTGGAAATTATTTAAATTTTGATGTCACAGTACCTGCAGGAGGTCTTGAAAGAGTTTGGGTAAAAGGTGGTGTTGAATTATATAATGTTAAGTATTCTGATATGAGGGTATGGAGTACAAAACATGTTGATTTGGAAACTGCGGAGTCTAAAGTTATACCTATTCATGAAATATTAAATTTTGTAATAGGTCCTGTTCCTATTATGGATGTAAAAGGTAATGGAAATATAGATATAACTGTTAAAGGAAACAGAGCAAATCCTCATGTGTGGGGAAATTTGAATTTTTATAATGTAAAGACGTATTTTAATGAAATTCCAAATTTAGTACTGGAACAGGGTGAGGCTATTCTTACATTTAATGATGAAAATGCAGTATTTAAAACAAAAAAAGGAACTGTAAACGGACAAAAATTTGATATTTTTGGAACTTGTACTCTACAAGGAAAATTTGACTTTGATGTAAAATCCTTAAACCAAGATATTGGTAAATTATATTATGCCTTAAAAACTTCTACAATGATTCCTGAAATTCAAGAGATATTGCCAAAACTCGATATTTGTAAAGGTCCTTCGAATCTTAGTTTAAAGGTTTTTGGTGAAGTCAAAGATATTGAGGATTTAAAATTTAATCAAAACTTTTCTGTAAAAGGAGATTTGGAACTTCTAGGCGGTGCATTTGGAATGCAAGGAGTAAGCATTCATAATACTAGAGGTAATATTGCTATTGAAGGTCTGAATGCAAATGCGGATTTAAATTCGTATATTGGCAATTCACAGCTATATGCAAAGGCTGATATTAAAGATAATATTGCAAATGTTAATGTAAATATTCCAAAGCTTAATTTGAGTGAGCTGGTTCCTGCTAAATATAACTTTAAAAATGAAATAGGTGACATATTTTTAAGAGTGGAATCAAAATATAAAGGAAAAATTAATGAAATAGAATATGATAAAGTTGATTTTATTGCAAAAGTTCTAAGTTGTGGAAGTAAAAATAAACTTAATTTATCAAATGGTGAAATTAAATTAAAAAATAACAAATTAAATATCTCTAATTTGAAGGGTAATTTTATTGATGGTCAAAATTCATTTGATATAAATTTATCTGCAAATAATGCTATTTCTAATGATCCAAAGTTTAATGGAAATATTCAGCTTAGGAATTTTGATTTAAAAAACATAAATTTAATTTCAAATTTGTCTTTGTTGCCTGTAGAAATAAAAAAATATTTAAATCTTGTAAGTTTTAATAATGGAAAAATAAATTTAAATTGTCACATTAATAATAATAAAATTAATGGTTCTACTAATATCGGAGGACTAAGTTTTATTTACACTCCTATGAAAATGCCTATAAAGGTTGTAAATGGTACTCTTGTAATGAGAAATAATAGTCTTCAGTTAAATAAAATAAATCTGTTAGCAGATGAAATGCCAATATTGGTAGATGGAGAAGTGGCTGATGTATTTTCTTCTCAAAAATTTAAATTGTATTTTAACTCTAAGCCAAAACAAGATTTTATTGATAAATATATTAATAGGAATCAATTATATCCTGTAAAAATTAAAGGTGATATTGTTTATTCAGCAAGATTTAAGGGGGATATTAATGATTTTGAACTAAAATCAGATGTTCATATGTCCAAAGATTCAAGTATCTATCACTTAGGAGCTACTGTAGGAGATGTTGAAAATTCTATAGTAATGAATTTAGATGCACGTATACTAAAGCAAAATTTACTAAGAATAAAAGAATTTTCATATGATAAAGTTATTTCATCTCAAAGCGGACGTGAAACTCAGCTCAATATGTTAAAAGCTAGGGGCGGAATTGATGTTTATAAAGATGATTTAGTATTCCATGATTTATATATCAAAACTCAAAATCCTACAGACGCAAGAATTTTCAATATAATTTTTAGAAAGCCAAATATCAAACAAGGTCAATTTACTTCTGATTTAAAATTCAATGGTAAATTATCTAATCCAAAATTAAGCGGTAGTTTTCATATATTTGAGACTAATATTCCGTTTTTGGATACTACTATGAAAAATATTACATTCTTATTTAAGGATAGAGTAATAGAATTGTCTTCATTTGGAGAAATTCTTGGTAATGATATATCAATAAAAGCAACTCTAAAGAACAAACTTGTGCCTCCTTATTATGTTGAAAAAGCTCATCTAAAAACTGATCTTTTAGATTTAAACTATATAACTAATAAGTTAAAACTATCTCAAGTTGATAATAGTTCGACATTTGAATCTTTTGAAGGTTTTGACTTAAATTCTGTTATTATTAAAAATTTAGAGTTGAATGCAAATAGTATTCATTTAAGAAATATTGTTGCGGAGAATTTTTCTGCAAATACTTCTTTGAATGAGAAACATATTTTTAATGTAAATCATTTCAAATTTAATATCGCAAATGGGGTTCTAACAGGTAAGTCTTATTATAATCTTAATAATAATAAAACTGGACTTAATGTAAAAGCAAAAGATATTGATGCAAACGCACTAAGCTATGCAATTTTTGATTTGAATAATCAAATTTACGGTGATTTAACCGGCGATATTAATTTAAGCTGTAGCGGTAATAGCTTTGAAAATTGTATGAAAACACTAAACGGTGATACAACTTTTGATGTTATAGATGGAAGAATGCCAAAATTGGGGTCTTTAGAATATTTACTAAGAGCTGGTAATATTATAAAAGGTGGAATTACAGGATTTTCATTGAATAGTGTAATTGATGTTATTACTCCAATGAAAACTGGTAGCTTTTCGAATATTCATGGTGATATAAAGATAAAAAAAGGTATTGCTGAAAATATTGAAATTACTACTAAAGGTGAAAACTTAAGCTTATTTATAAATGGAAATTATAATTTTTCAACCTCTAATGCAGAGATGGAAGTCTTTGGAATGCTATCGAAAAAAATCTCTACGATGTTTGGCCCAATCGGGAATATTTCTTTGAATTCATTGTTTAATTCAATACCGGGGATAGATTTATCAAAGAACTCGCAAATATTAGAGAATATAAATAAAATTCCTGGCATTGAGCTATCTAGCAAAGCTTATAGACGTTTTATTGCAGAAATTAGTGGAAATATTAACGGTGAGGACTATGTAACAAGTTTTAAGTGGGTTAATTAATCGGTTTACAAATATTTACAAATAACCTATATTATTTGCTAAACAAAAACTTTATGAGTATAATAAGTGTACAAAATACAATAGAATGGGGAATATAAATGGCTTTGAATTTTCAAGATTTAATACTTAATTTATCAAGATTTTGGTCTGATTATGGATGTATAATCCAACAACCATATGATATCGAAAAAGGGGCTTCGACAATGAACCCTGCAACTTTTTTAAGAGCGCTAGGGCCTGAACCTTGGTCGACTGCGATGGTGGAACCTTGTAGACGCCCTACTGATGCTAGATATGGTGAAAACCCTAATCGTTTAGGTCATTATTTTCAATATCAGGTAATTCTTAAACCTTCTCCTGATAATGCTCAAGAATTGTATTTGAAGAGTCTTGAAGCTATGGGAATAGATTTATCAAAACATGATGTAAGATTTGTCGAAGATAACTGGGAGTCACCAACTCTTGGTGCTGCTGGAGTAGGTTGGGAAGTATGGCTTGATGGAATGGAAATTACTCAATTTACATATTTCCAACAAGTAGGTGGTCTAGAAGTTAAGCCTGTAGCATTAGAAATTACTTACGGACTTGAAAGAATTGCCATGTATATTCAAAATAAAGAATCAGTTTTTGATATTATGTGGAACAATGAATTAAAATATGGTGATATTTACCTACAAAATGAAATTGAACAATCTAAATATAATTTTGAATATTCTGATGCAGAAAGATTGTTTAGTTTATTTGACGCTTATCAAAAAGAAGTCGATAATTGTATAAATGCAGAGCTTGTATTGCCTGCTTATGATTATGTATTAAAATGCTCACATACTTTTAATCTTCTTGATGCAAGAGGAGTTATTAGTAAGGATGAGAGAATTAATTTCATAAATAGAGTGCGTACTATGGCATCTGCAGTTGCAAAATTATACGTTCAGCAAAGAGAAAAATTAGGTTTTCCTTTGATAAAAAATAAATAAGGCTGCTTATAGATGATATAAGAAATAGCTGTACCTTGATAAGAATAAGCAAAAGAAAGGTAAATTCACATGGCAAAAATTAATTTCACCTCTCAGTTATCACAAGTATTGAAAAAGATGATAACAAGAAAAAATCCCGATGATGCTTTAGCAAAAGCTGAAACAGGTGGTTTAGAAAAGACTCTTGGAGTTTGGGATTTAATTATTTTAGGAGTAGGTGCAATTATTGGTTCTGGAATTTTTGCTGTAGTAGGTATTGCAGCAGCCGGAAGTCCTGATGGTACTTCTCCTGGTGCTGGTCCGGCTTTGATTGTTTCAATGGTGATTGCAGCAATAGCTTGTGTATTTTCAGCGCTATGCTATAGTGAATTTGCGACAATGATACCAGTTGCAGGTGGAGCATATACTTATACATTTGCTACATTAGGAGAATTTGCAGCTTGGATTGTGGGCTGGATTTTGATGTTAGAATATGCAATAGGTTTTATTGCTGTTGCTTGTGCTTGGACGAATCACTTTTTGCAATTTATTAAAGGTTTTTCAAGTATATTGCCAGCTTGGTTTGTAAATCCGCCACTATGGCTTGTAAATGATTTTAGATCTGCTGTAAAAGCTTATTCTGCACAAGGCATTGATTATCATTCTGTTATTCCGTCTATTGCTGGGGTTCCAATTTGTGTAAACTTACCAGCAATAATTATGATTGGAATAACTACTTTAATATTAGTAAAAGGTACAAAAGATTCTGCTAAAATGGCTGGAATTATGGTTGCTGTAAAACTGGGTGTTATTGCATTATTTGTACTTGCTGGAATGTTCTATGTAAGACCAGAAAATTGGACTCCATTTGCACCTAACGGTTTTGAAGGTGTATTTATGGGTGCTTTTATAATATTTTTTGCATATATCGGTTTTGATGCTCTAGCTACAGCAGCAGAAGAATGTAAGAATCCGCAAAAAGATTTACCAATTGGTATATTAGGATCTTTGATTGTTACGACTATCGTGTATGTACTAGTTGCATTAGTTCTAACCGGTATGCAGCCTACTAGTGGTGTTGCAATTCCTGAGGGTATATTTAAAGCTCCAATGGCTTATGCAATGACTGCTGTTCATCAAAATTGGGTTGCAGGTTTGATTTCGATTGGTTCTTTAGCTGGACTTACATCAGTATTGATTGTTATGCATATGGCATCTACAAGAGTATTATTTGCGATGAGTAGAGATAATTTTTTACCTAAAGTTTTTCAAAAAATTCATCCAAAATTCAATACTCCTCATGTACTTACAATAACAGTAGGTGTTGTTGGAATATTAGGTACATTAATTTTAGATTTAAATGTAGCAGCATCTTTATGTAATTTTGGTACATTTACTTCATTTATTATCGTATGTGTTGCGATATTGATTTTAAGAAAAGTTGACCCTGAACGTCCACGACCTTTTAAGGTTCCATTTTGTCCATTTTTGCCTATAATGGGTATTCTATGTTGTGGTGGCTTGATGGTATTTTCTATGGTAATTGCAAAAGGTGATTCTGCAATTCTATCTACAGAAATGTTTATTGTATGGGTTATTATGGGCGCATTAATTTATGGAACATATGGATATAAAAGTAATAGAAAAGCCGAAGTATTAATTGATAATAAAGAAATAGCAGGAAAAAATGAACAAATTGAAGCAAGTGTTAAATAATTTATTGCAGTGTAAAAGTCCCCAAGAATTTATTGATGAAGGATCTAATTCTGAATTAAAGAAAACTTTAAATGTTTTTGATTTAATTGTTCTTGGTATAGGGGCAGTTGTAGGCACTGGAATTTTTACGATTATTGGAAGTGCGATAGTTGGTAGTTCTGATGGTGCTGGTGCAGGTTCTGCCGTTGTTATTTCAATGGTATTAGCTGCAATTGCAAGCGTATTTTCAGCACTTTCTTATTCTGAAATTGCTTCTATGATTCCTGTTGCAGGTTCAGCATATACTTATACTTATGCTACAATGGGCGAATTTATGGCTTGGATGGTGGGTTGGATTTTAATGCTTGAATATGCGATTGGTAATATTACTGTAGCAAGCGCGTGGACTGGATATTTTGTCCAGTTTTTAAAAGGTTTTAAGCATATTTTACCTGCGTTTATTGTTAATTGTCCGCTTTGGCTTAGAAATGACTATAGGACAATGTATGAAATTTGTAATAAGTATGGTTGGGATGTGCATGATAAAATGCCATTTTTACATTTCCCTTTTGGTATAGAAATTCCAATTGCAATTAATTTTCCTGCAATTGCAATTGTTTTAATACTAACAATTTTATTGATAAGAGGGGTTAAGGAATCTACAAAAGTTGCTACAATTATGGTTGGTGTGAATATGTTTATAATACTATCATTTATTGTAGTTGGTTCTTTTTATATCAAACCAGAGAATTGGACTCCTTTTGCGCCTAATGGTTTAGAGGGGATTTTTACAGGTGCTTTTGTTATTTTCTTTGCATATATCGGATTTGATGCAATTTCAACTGCAGCAGAAGAGACAAAAAATCCTCAAAGAGATTTACCTTTTGCAATTATGGGAACATTAATTTTATGTACCATTTTGTATATATTTGCTGCTTTAGTTTTAACAGGTATTGTTCCTTTTAATGTGATTGATACACAAGCTCCTTTAGCGCATGCGATGAGGTTTATTGGAATAAACTGGTATGCGGGTTTAATTTCTATGGGTGCATTGTGTGCACTAACATCTGTGCTTTTGATATATCAGCTAGGAACAACAAGAATTCTTTTTGCAATGAGTAGAGATCATTTTTTGCCAAAATCACTTACAGCAATTCATAATAAATTTAAGACACCACATGTTTTGACTTGGATCTCAGGTCTTATAGTTATTATTTGTGCATTATTTATGGATTTGAATATTTCTGCAGAATTATGTAATTTTGGAACATTTACTTCATTCATAATTATTTGTATTGCGGTTTTGATTTTAAGAAAAACCGAACCAAATCGACCAAGACCGTTTAAAGTTCCATTTTGTCCTTGGTTCCCAATCTTAGGAATATTAACTTGCTTGGGACTTATGTATTGTAAATTTAGTGCTAAAGCTACATCAGCCCTTTACTTTGTAATATGGCTATTAATTGGTATAGCAATTTATGCAAGCTATAGCTATAAATCAAAAAGAAGTGAAGATTTATAGAAAATAGAGCAAATATAGTATGATTTTTTGTAATAAAATGCTATAATCCCTAGTATGAGAATAGTCACTAATAAAGAATTAAGCAGTTATAAAGTTTTACCTTTTGATTTGTATACTGAAAATAAAGGCAAGATTTTTGAAGCAGGAGAAGTTTTAACTCCTGGTAAGCTAATAATGTTAAAAAATTATATTAAAATCTACACTGAAGATTTTAGTGGTGATGCTGATGCAAATAATGGTGAAACTCAAGATATAACTGGTGATAAAGTTGCTTCAAAGGTTTTAAATTTTTCATATGAAGCTTTGGATGTTAATGATTTTGAAACCGTAATTAATAAAGATGGCTATGTAAAAATGGAGACTCAAGTAAAAATTAAGTATTTTTATAAGAGAATCTTAGATTTACTTATTCAGGGCTATTATGAGGAAGGGCTATTAAAATTAAATTCTCTAGTGGGTATTATTAAAACTGAAATATATAAGCAGGTGCATCGATCAAGTAAGGGGTCGAAAATTCGCTTTTTAGGTGAGTATGAATTATGCCATCCGCTTAATGTTGCTGTAATTTCTGGGCTAATCGCTCAAAAGCTTGAATTTTCAGCTTTAAATATTGATCAGGTAATTCTTGCAGCTTTATTACATGATATTGGTAAGCTAAAAATTGAATTAACAGATTCTGAAGCTATGCTTACGATGAATGAAGAAGAGGTTAAAGATCATCCAATAATAGGGTATAAACTGATTAGAGAGAAATTTGAGCTGCCAGAAGAGATTGCAAAGGTATCTTTAGAACACCACGAAAATAATGACGGTTCTGGCTATCCTCAAGGTCTTTCAAGCGATTATATATCAGAATACAGCCAAATAATTAATGTTGCAAATTATTATGATAATTTAGCTTTTAATAGAACCCATACTCTTGTTACAAATAATAAAGAAGCTTTACGCACTATGTTAGAGGTTGGTACAAAAAGATTTTCTGCAAAGATGTTGTATACATTTATCCATATGTTTAATTATGATGATTCAAAAGATTTTAACGATATGGTTGTCTAGTTAGGGGATAGAAATTTTTTACTATTTAAATAATCCTATAAAAGGTGATAGTTTATAGGGTAAAAATATGAGTAGTATTAATGATATTAAAGAGATAATGGAAAAAAGTAACTCCAATAAAATAGTTATTTTGACAGATCATTATAAAATATCTGGAAAAGTTCATGAATGTATTGAATGCAACAAAGAATTCTATATAAATCTTACAGATGCATATATGTGCTTACTTAATGATATTTATGATGAGAATTGCGAAAAATACTCTAATAGCAATTATAAGTGGTTACATGTAAATCTAAATAGAATTGTTGCTTTCACTTTTATAAAAGATTAATTACTCGCTGTCTTTGTTAGTGTTAGCACTAAGTGAATTAAGTCTTCTTGCAGGGTCTGTTATATGTGTAATTCTAAGTCCAAAATTATCTTCTATAACAACAACTTCCCCATATGCAATTAATTTACCATTTGCGTATAATTCAACAGGCTCACCTGCTGCTTTATTAAGAGTAACAATAGAACCTTTTGTTAGTTCTAAGACTTTTTTTATTGGCAATTCTGTTTTACCTAATTCAACAGTTAGCTGTAATTTAACATCTAAAAGAATATTTAAATTTTGATTTGCAGGTCCTTGTACTTGGTCCAAATCTTCAAAAGAGGCAAATTGAACAGGCTGAACTGTTACTGTTTTATCACTATTGTGATTTACTGTTTCAGAAAGTTTTTCATCAGTAATTTGTTCGTCTGTCATATCTTCAAAAATATTTTCTGAATTTATATCTTTTTTGTCATTATCTTCAAACATTTAAAACCTCTTCTAAAAATAATTCCTTAATAATTCATGCATTTCATCATAGACATCTGTTATTTTAACACAAATTTTATCTTTTAATGTCCCAGGTCTAGCAAAAAATTTCTTTTCGCCATTTACTTTTACGATTAAATCATCATGTACTTTGTTATCTAGCTTGATGATATCACCTTCTGTAAGTTGTAAAAAGTCGTCTAATGTAATATTGCATTGCCCAAATTGAACTCTCAAGTCAACATTAGATGTGTTAATTTTTGAAATCATTTTCATTTTTTCATCATTTGAAGCTACTAAACCTTTGGTTTGGAAAATATGTTGAGTGCTTAAGTGCCCTAAAACTGTTTCCAATACGGGATAAGGGAAACAAAGGCTAAATAGTCCAAAATGTTTTCCAGAAATTTGTACTTCAAATGTTAGTAGCGCAACAATTTCACCGGCTGTAGCTACTTGGATTGACTGGTAATTATCATCTAAACTTATAAATTTCCCAGATACTGGTATGATAGTATTCCAAGCATCTTCTAGGGACTTAATTATTATATTGATAATTTTTTTTGCTAGAGCTTTTTCTATATCAGTCAGTTCTCGGGTTTGTGTATCAATTGAGCCGATACCACCTAACATTCTATTTACAATACAAGAAATTACTTCGAAACTAATACCAAGCAGAATCTGACCGGATAAAGGTTCAAATTCAAAAACTCCGACACTTATAGGAGATGGCATTGATCTGACAAATTCTTCGTAAGTTAACTGGTCTACAGAAACAATTTCAATTTCAACGCGCATTCGTAAATAACCGCTTAAGACAAGAGAAATCGCCTTAGAAAATTCTCTGTGAATGTCTCTAAGTGCTCTTAAATTATCTTTAGAAAATTTATCAGGTCTTCTGAAGTTATATAATTTGTAACTTTTATGTTCGGAATCCTCAAAATCTTCTGCGATATCGTCTATTGCTATTTTACTTTCTTCTGTCATTTATACCCTATTGAATAATGAACTGTCCAAAACTAACTCTTAAGACTTCTCTTTCACCTGCAAGAATTGAGTTTATATCATTCGTAATTTGTTCTTTTGCAAGTTCTTTTCCGGCAGTTGTAGCAAGTTCTGTTGAAGTTTTGCTTGAGAGATTTGTTATTACAGCATCCCTAATTGCCGGTTTATATTGATTCATTTCATTTTGTATAGCTTCCATAGGATCTACAGGAGCAGCAGCTCCATGACCACCATGCCCACCGCCACCTTTAGTTTCTTCTTCTGCAGGGAAATCAGTATCTTTTTTAGTGACTTCTATTGCGACATTTACTTTTAAATATTTTTTTTGAGTTTCATCGCATAAGTTTAGAATAAAATCTCCAAGATCAACAATTATACCTTTTTGAATTTCATCTCCTTCCCCTTCTGAACTATCAAGTTCTTCTTGAGAGGCTGTAATTGTACTTATTTTTTGTGTAATTAAGTTTTCCATAATTACATAATTTACACCAGCAAAAACTATAAACATAATTACAATAGAAGCAAGTGTTAAAATTAAAATTTTAGTAAAATCTTGTTGTTTTACATCTATATTCTTATCATTCTCAGCCATATATCTCTCCAATTATAGTTAAATTATATCAATATAATTACAAGTTTTACTACCATTATTTGATGTATTATTCTTCTACTATCTTATTATAACAGGATTTTTTATTTTTGCCAAAAGCATTTTATTAGATTTTTTCACTTTTAGAGTATATAATATTTTATATGGGGAAGTTTGATTTATTTAATAAATTTAGTAGTGCTGTCGTAGTCTTAAATAGTAATATGGAGACTGTTTTTATTAATAATGTCTTTAAAAGAAGTTTTGCAGATTTTGAAAATATAAAAAAGTTTTCCCATAAACTTAATTACAATGTATGTGCATTAGAAAGTAATGATGTCTCTGTTCATTCTCCAATTATTCAGGCCATTAAATCACTTCAGGATTTTTCTGCATATGTTACATATCAGGCTTCTAATAATGAATATTTTTATTATGAAATGTCTACTACTAAAAAAGGTAACTATACAATAATATTTCTTACTGATGTTACTGCAAAACATGATTTAGAAAATTTGATTATAAAAAATCAAGGTTATTTGAAAAAGATTTCATTATTAGAAGCTGATAATAAAAATCTTTCAAAAATAAAATTGAAAGCTCAGTCTCAAGCGATGAAGCTTTTATTATTAAATAATATTTCTAATATTATAAGAGAATCCATAGATGTTAATTATATATTGAATTCTGCATTAGCCGAATTATCTCAAATGTTTGGAGCCTTTCGCGCTTACTATGCTGAATCTATAGAAAGTGGAAAATCTTTTCGTATAATAGAAAGCTTAAACTGTGAGGATGAGAATAAGATTATTTCTTTTGATAAAAATACAAATAAAAATATTTTAAAAGAAGAAGTCTATTGTGCATCTTGTATGAAAGAGTATAATGAAGCGACTCCTTTTAAAGAACTAGTTCAACGGATAGTTCTGCCTATTCATCATCATAATAGTTTAATAGGAGTAATAGTTCTTTCTACGAAGCAAAGAATAAGACTAGATGATACTTTAGAAGTCTTAAAAGGAGTCTCTGCTCAGTTAGGAAATGCTATTATTCAAGCTGAATTGTATACAAAAAATGAACAGATGGTGAAAGATTTAACGATTGCATTAAATGAACTTCAAGATACTCAATTAAAGCTTATTAATTCTGAAAAAATGGCTTCTTTGGGACAATTAATAGCGGGTGTTGCTCATGAAATTAACACCCCTGTAGCTTCTATAAAATCAAATAATGAGATTGCTAAAAAATTAATAATGCAAATAGAAGATAAAGATGTGCAAGATTTAATGCAAGAAATAAATCAAATTGATACAGAGGCAATTGCACGTATTAATAGGCTTGTCGTTTCTCTAAGGAAATTTATAAGACTTGATGAGGCAGAATTACAGGAAGCTGATATAAATAAAGAGATTGATTTAACATTAGATTTGATAAGGCATGAGACTAAAAATAGAATAAATATAATAAAAAATTATGGTGAAATTCCTCCAATAAAATGCTATCCTAATATGTTAAATCAAGTATTTATGAATATTCTTGTAAATGCTGCTCAAGCGATTAAAAACAAAGGTGAAATTACTATTGACACAAATTTTAAAAATAATAATTTAAATGTTGTAATAAAGGATACCGGTTGTGGAATAAAAGAGCCTGAAAAAATATTTTTTGCAGGATATACGACAAAAGGAGTCGGTGTCGGAACTGGTCTAGGCCTTGCTATATCTCAAAAAATTATAGAAAAACATAACGGAAAAATAGAAGTTAAATCAGAGCAAAATAAGGGGAGTGAATTTACTATTACTATCCCTAGTGGGTACTAAATATTAAGTTTTAATAAGTCTGTTTTTTAAATCTATTACTAAATAGTAGGGGTATTATAATTATTATATAAATTAAATTTTGTAAAATTATCTGGTAGAGTAGTAAAAAAAATGCAAAAATATGATATATTAATACTACCGAGATTAAGTGTAAATTTTACCCTTAAAAGGGAATGTAACAAAAAATTTACAAAGCGAAAGATAAAGGCAATTTAAAAAAACAACAAAACTTTATATAACTGTGTAGAAGTTAAAGAATATGTTTACATATCGGAGGTAAAGTGTATGGCAATTACAGTAAACGGAAAGAAAAAGCAAGTAAAAAAGACTTTTCAAGAATTGATTAATGATTTAATGACATCAAGTTCTGAAAAGGTTAGATATAATGCTGCCCGTGTATTAGGAGAAATGGGCGATTCAAAAGCTGTAGAACCGTTAATTGATGTTTTGAAAAACGATAAAAATGGTTCAGTTCGTTTATATGCTGCTCGTGCTTTAGGTGAACTAGGTGATACAAAAGCTACTGAACATTTGATTGAATCATTAAGAGAAGATAGAAATGTTGACGTAAGAGTTCGTGCTGCAAGAGCGTTAGGACGCTTAGGTGGTAAAATTGTTGTAGAACCATTAGTAGAAGCTTTAAATGATGAAAATTCACAAGTATGTATTACAGCTACAGATGCTTTAATTGAAATTGGTGATGTTGCAACAGATGCTCTAATGAAGTCTTTAGATCATGAAAAAGTAAATGTCCGTTGTGATGCAACTCGTGCTTTGGGTGAAATCGGTAATAAAAAATGCGTAGATAAGATTATCAATATGCTATATGATGAATGGGTAAATGTTAGAATTTATGCTGTTACATCTTTAGGTAAATTAAATGATAAAAAAGCAGTTCCTGCATTAATTGATGTTATGAAAAATCGTTCAGAAAATGATTTAGTAAGAGCTGGTGCTGCTGCAGCATTAGGTGTTCTAAGAGACCAAAGAGCTTTACTTCCATTAAGAGAATTAATTATGGAAGCAGAAGAGTTAGGTGAATTAGAAGATACTGCACTAAAATCTTTCAAAAAGATTATGGCTGCTAATTGGCAAGCTATTCCTGGTGCAACACAACAAAAGAAACCAACTGCATCTTTTTAATATAGTAAATTAAGAAAAAATGAGAAAATGGGTAAGATTTAGTCTTACCCATTTTTCTTTGGTATTGTATAGAATTAAATGTAAATATTATGTAACAAAAAAGCAATTATTATAATTAGAGATACTTATTAATAATATGGGGAATTAAATAAGGAGATTTTGGAATTGCGTATAGTTGGGAAAAATATAGCACGTTTCTTTGCAAAACCCGAGCAGAGTTTGCTAGTGGATGTTATTAAGTTAAACAATAGAAATAAAAATATTAGTTTGGATAAAGCTCGTGATGTTATAGACGGAAAATTATTAGAACCAAAATTGGCAGAGCTTGGTACTACCTCTGTTCAAATAGAAAGAAAATTGAAAGAACAATTTCCGGCAGCTAAAAAAGAAATTGAAAATATTTTTCTAAATTTGAATAGTGTAGCTGGAATATCAGCACGTCCTAAGGGTTCTGTATCTATTATTACTAAATTAGAAAGAGAATTTTTACATGGAGCACCTATTAAATCATTTGATGATGCTTATAAAATCGTAAGAGATGGTATTGGTGATAGGATTTTATTAAAACCTCTACCAGAGTTGTCTTCTAAAGAAATAAAGAAAATGTTACAAGAATTTAAATTGGATGGAAGAGAACTTAGCAAGAAAGAAATGCAGATATTAGAAAAATATGTTTACAATCATCCAATGAGTAAAGATGAAATGAGAATGGGGTTTCCTATTTTTGAAAAATTCTCAAGACCATTAATTGAAAAACAAACTCAACAAGCTGTTGATTATATTTCTTTAGGGATAATAAAAGATAGGATGAATAAAGGTTTATCTATTGCTGAAATAAAAGAGAAAGGCTTATTGAGCGAAGAATTATTGCAAAAATTGCAAACAGAAGATATTAAGCCTATTAATTTTAGTCTAATAAATAATTATCGTGGTGAGTTTGGGCTGCCTACATTTACAAATGGTCAATTACAACAAATTGAAAGAGCTGCAGGTGGTAATATTACAATCATTTCAAGACCAGATGTATTAGATTTTGATAAATATCCTAAAGAATATCTTGATAAAATGAAAAAATGTATAAGACAAAGTGGATATAGAACTTGTCAAGGAAATATTGTTCATCAAAATGGTGCTAATGGCGAATGTCAATTTAGAGATATTTTTACAAATAATTTTGCAGAATATGAACATATAGCATATGATTTGAGAATGGGAAAAAATACTTTAGGACCATTATTTGATGATTATAAAAAAGAAATTTCAAAGTTGAGTGATGCTAAGTATGAAAAATATACTGAATATCTTCAACAATGCTATAATTACTATAATAGAAAATCTTTAGGGCTTCCTGCTAAAAAACCAAGTCTGCCCAAAGGATTTAATAAAATTTTAAGTGAAGATAATATGAAAAAGTTACATGATGCTAATGAGCTACGTCTAAAAGATTTAGGAAAGAACTTTACACAACACTTTGAAGATGTAGCATAAGGAGAATAGCCATGATAAAATATGATATAAAAAAAATAAACAATAAAAATATATATTTTCGTCCGAGGTTAAAAATGAATATTTCACAAGAACTTGATAAAATGATTACAACAGTAAAAGCGCGTGTAGAAAGAGAAATTCCTGATAAAGGCTTTTTTCGAAGTTTTGCAGAAAATTTTGAGAATAAAGATTCTAAACTTTTTGGAAAATATATTGCAATGTCAGTAGAAAGAGATGAACTCAGGGATGGTGAGGCTTTATTAAAACTATCAGTTTTGCATCCTAATCTTCCTGTAGATGCTTCAAATTTACTTGTTGCAGGGAACAGAAAAAAAATTCTTGATTATATGAATAAAGAGAATTTTAAGGACGAAGTTGAAAATACTGTATTAAAATTATCAAATAGCCTAAAAAATACAAAATTTTAGTTAATAATAAGATGGTTGGTTTTATGAATTACACTCTAAAAACAAGACAACGTAAAAAAGTCGGTTTTAGAGTGTAATTCATATATCACACACTTATTGATATAAATTACATAAAAAAACAATCTTTGGATATTTTTATATTTGCATTTTTTATGTAGTTTTTTACAAAATCTTTTAATTCTTTTGCATCATATTCATTTGATATATTTTTGTTTTCATGAAATTCTCCTCTTAAAATTTGTATTTTTTGTAAAATTTCGACTGGTGTATTATACAAAATTTCATATTCAGAGCCTTCACAATCTATCTTTAACATTTTAATGGTTTGTAGATTGTATTTATTTATAATATCAGTTATTGATATAGATTTGATTAACTTTTTTTCTGCTCTATAATAACCTCTTGCAATTATATTAGATAACGCAGAACCTCCTGAATTTGTTAAATTTATGTTCATTGTTACATCTCTGCCATCTTTTGTTATTGCTTTATTTTCAAGAATTATTGTTCCAGCAGGGATTTTATTTAATTTAATATTTTTGATAAAATTTTTATAATTTTCTAAAACAGGCTCAAATGCATATATTTTTAAAAAAGGATATTTTTTTGCAAGAAAAATAGAAACTATACCAACATTAGCTCCAATATCAATAATTACATCACCAGGAGAAAACTTAAGACTTTTCAAATCGGAATAATCTTTTTTTTCTATATCATTTGTAACACTTTTTACTATCCTCGACGAAATTGAATCATAAAATTCTAAATGCATACCATCAATTACTGTTTTATATTTAATATTTAGATTTATTCTTATATATTTAGCAATTTTCTTATAAATATTTTTTATTATATTTTTAATCATCTTAAACTCCTATAAAATACTTATTAATATTTTTACGCTTTCTTTAGATTTATTAGCTTCAAAAGCTTCAAGGGCTTGGTCTATTGGATAAGTCTTAGAAATAAACGGCTTAAAATCAATTCTATTATTTTCAAGCAGTCTTATTGCCGGTCCAAATTGACCGCAACGAGAGCCTAGCACGGTTATTTCATCAATTACAATAGGAGCAAGATTTAGCTCTTTTCCAGATGCGACAGTACTTTTTAGAACCAAAGTTCCTCTTGGCTTAGTAAGTGCCATTGATGTTTCAAAACCTGATGCAGTGCCTGTAGCTTCTACGACAACATCATATATTTTTTCTTGAGTAAAAGAACTTAGAAGTTGAGTCTTTACACCTTGTGCAGCAGCAATATCTAATTTGTTTTGATGTTTTCCAACAAGTAGTACATCAAAGTTTTGTGCATGCAATGTAAGTGCTGTTGTAAGTCCTAGTTTTCCATCACCTAAGACCAAAACTTTTTGAGTTGGCTCTATATGTAATTGTTCAGTAATTTCACAAGCAGCAGCGAGAGGCTCTACAAATACAGCTTGTTCATCAGGTACATTATCAGGAATCTCAAACAAAACATTAGTAGGCATTGTCATATATTCAGCAAAGCAACCGTCTTTTCTCCAAATACCTAAAGTATGACGATTAGGACAATGGCGGTAGTTCTTTTTTGCACACCATTCGCAGTTAGGGTCATTGCAGCCATAGCTAATTTCTGCTACTACTCTTTTTCCGATTAATGATTTATCTTCATCATTTACATCTTCTACAACACCAACGAATTCATGACCTAATATTCCAACATATCCCATATATCCTTTGGTGATTTCATAATCTGTATTACAAATGCCGGCAAGTGTTACTCTAATTAGAGCTTCGCCTTTTTGAGGAACTGGCTTTGGATAATTATTATCAAGCTTTAATTCTTTATCAAATACGATTGCTTTCATTTTTCTCTCCTTATATTATTAACTACTACATTTTAAAAATACCATAAATACAAGCTTCTAGGTTTAGATGTAAAAATCTCTTTACAATCTTTAGGTGAATTTTGAAAATGGTGTAATATAATCTTGTACTTGATTTTGAAACAAAGCTGAAAGCTGCGTAGGAGAAATCTTTTAAGAGTATCAGAGTTTACTATTACCTGAAATATCTGCACTTTTTGCAGGTATGATTTGTTATGGAGGAGCTATGCGTCATTGCTGTAGTTTTAGAGCTGATGATATTTATTTTTTGATCGACAATGATTTATATTCTTCAAGACGTCTTTCTATTGGTTTTTGTCCAATATGTTCAAAGCCTGTAGCGGAATTAATACAGTGGCGTTTTGATGGAAAATACGAAAAAATCAGCTTAGCAGGGATTAAAGCAAATGATTTGGTTGAAAAACATAAAAAAGAAATCAGCTATTCAATGCGACAAATAAATTATGCAAGATTCAAAGCGAAACCATTTGGATGGGTATATGGTATTAATAAATCCACTAAAAATGATAAAGTACGACAGTATGCTTGTGATTTTTATGGGAATAAAGAATTAATTAAATCCTTTTAATATAATTTACTTTTTCTTTGACTGAGGGCTATCGTTTCACCTTTCTCTCTCGTTAGACACTACACACTCTTTTCGTGTAATCATATACTTTACTCCTCCCCTCAGTCTTTTTTTTTATATATTTTGTAGCAGGGAATTTTTATGTCAAAAAAGAAGAATGATATTGACTTAAAAAATATAGTTAATCAAAAACATATTGATTTTTATGATAAGACACTTCAAGCATTGGAGTTGATTTTGGATGGATATGTGAGTGAGCTAAAAAGTGCTGAGTTTGAATTTTTAGAAATGCCAAAAAATTCGATTGCGACAATAGATTTTTTGATTTCAGCAATAGGGAAAGTGCAAAAAGGTCAACGACTTGCTTTAGGTCTAGATAATGAGTTTATAGCAAATGAAGAGCCTGAAATTAATATTGTAGAGGGGCTTAAGAAAGAAAAAATCTAAGGTGGGGGTAAAGGGATAAAGGGGTAAGGTATTGTCCAGTAAAACTAGTGAATAGTGACTGGTGACTAGTGAATAGATGTTTTAAAAAGTGATGAGTGTGGCATGAAGCGTGAGGATTGCGTTAAAAAATTTGAGTAGTTTAGCATATTAGAAGGTGGAGTTAATAGGTTCAAACTTTTTAATAATACTTAGATTATTCATTTTTATAAAAATCCAAAAGATTAGATAATTGTTCATATCTTTCTTGATATAACATTTTTATGACTTGATATCTAATTAAATCTGATATTTGATTATTGAATATTAACTTTATATTGTCTTTATAAATTTCCCACGCAGATTGATTATTTTTTATGTTATTATATTGATTTTCAGAAAGTTTTAGTTTTAAATTTTTTAATTCTTTGTTTATTTTATCAGAATATATTTGTATTTCATTGATGTAGCATTTTTCTTTTTCTAAATCAGTTTTCGATTTTGATAGACAACTTTGAAGATTATTTGATAAAAAATATTCTTGATTATATGCAATTTTTTTATCAATATTTTCTAGAATAAAAAGACGATTTTTATATATTTGATATAAATTGTTTTCTGCAAATAAATAATAGATAGTTCCAGAAGCTTCTCTTAATGGGGTATTAATAGTTGCTTCGGTAGAATTTTTATATAAGTTCCACAAATTTTGATTATATTTTATATTTGGTTGTCTATGAAAAATATCTTCAATTTCTTTATTTAATAATATAGAAGCTTTGTTTGTACAACTAGCCATTTCTATATTATTAGTTAAACCTTTTAAACAACTACGATATTCTTGTTCTATGGTTTTAACATCAGCAAAAGATACCATGCTAGAAAATAAGATAGCTAATAAAAGGAAATAAAATTTATTCATAAATGTAGAGTACCAAATCTTATTAGAAGTTGTCAATTTTAAACGTAAAAGAATATAAAAATGTACGTTTTGCATTGCCTGGTAAAATTAGTGACGAGTAATTCGTGAGGTGTGAAGGGTAGTGAGTGTGTTAAAAAATTGAGAAATTGAGCAGTTTATAAGTAAAGAAGTTTTGTCGGATTAAACTCCAATATATAAGCTTATGAACAACAAAAAGCCGGAAAACTAAAACCTTATGT
>CALVAL010000021.1 GCA_944325535.1 Candidatus Gastranaerophilales bacterium | reverse complement strand
ACAACAAACTATGTAACCGGTACTCATACTGTAACCGGCACAAGCGGAGTAACCACAACAAACTATGTAACCGGTACTCATACTGTAACCGGTACAAACGGTGTTACAACAACAAACTATGTGACAGGAAGTTCTAGTGTAACTGCATCGTTTACCCCAGAACAGCTTATGTCTCAAATTAATACCTTGATTAACAGTTTTAAGCAAGGTAATATACAGCTGGGTAATTTAAGAAACAAGCTTATTGAGTTAGGTGCTACTTGTATTATAATAGACCCTAATTTATATGGAAATACTTATGTAAGATTTCAAGGTCCTGATGGTAAAAATTATGAAATTACTACTAATTCAGCAGCGCCAGATTCTTATAGAGAAAATCTAAGAAAAGATGTAGAACAAAATAAAGATGAATATTACAGTTCAGTTTCATCTAAAATAACAAAAGAAATCTTTGATATACGTTTCGAAGAGTTATTAAATAGTGCAAGCTATGATGAGTTGAGAAATTTTGATAAATATTTTGAAGAAAATATATTTATTAAGAATACAAACAATATTACACAAGATATTATAAAAATTACCCAACAATTAAAAGAACATTATGAGAAAGAATATAGTGATATGTTTGCTTTTTATCCAGAAGGGGCTTTTGATGATATTTACAATAATATTGTGACATTGATTACTGATTTATATGAAGGTAATAAATTGTCATTAATAGCTTTATCTACAGATCTTGAAAATTTATTACCAGAAGCTATTAATGACTATTTATATTATCGTATGGGCGATGAAGAAACTGATGTCCCTGCAGTTAATAGAGTAAAAGCTACAAATAATAAGGCGAATATTGATAAAACGGATAATGTATCTCCATTAAATTATACGTTAAATGTTAATGGTGCAAAAGTTACAGTGAAATCTTGTGCTCAAATAGATAACTATGGAAATGTTGTATTTCCTAATAACATTGCAGCTCATATTACAATTGTAATAAATGGTAAGGAAACTATTATTCCTCTACAAATGAATATTGAACAAGGTGGAATAAAGGATTCTGAGACAAATACTATCTTTTATTATGAACGAATGAAAAGAGTTAATGACGTTATGAAGCAATCAATTGATAGTATTTTCCAAAATATAAATATTGAAGCTTTAGAAATTTTTACAAAGGAATGCAGTGTATTAAAATTAAATACAAGACAATATCAAACTTCTGTTGAGCAAACTGGTAGTAGAGGTAATTTTGAACCTGAAACGAAAGATAGTGTAACAGATGCACAAATTATTTCTACAATTGCAAATAGAATAAATTTAGTTGTTGATTATAATGTTGAGGCTGATGATTTAGGTAGAGCTACTAAGATAAATGTTTTAGGAGACTCATTACAAACGACACTTATTCATGAAACAGGACATGGAGTCGATTTTTATAATAAATCTACTGTAAATGGGGGGATAAATATAACTGAGTTTACTAGTTCATCCAATTGGGAAGAAATATTTAGAGATATTCAAAATAATTACAATTATAATAATGAAAAATATGATTATATTTTAAAAGATTCAAAGGATAATTACCAAAAAGCGAAAATGGAATTTTTTGCCGAATATTTTGCTTATAAATATAGTGGAACTTCAGCATATTCTGAAGTTTTTAAAGATTTAGAAAAGAATTATCCAGAAATATATACAAAATTAAACAATGTTTTTAATGAAATTATCAATGAGGCCAGTGAATTAGATGACAATAATAGAAAATATGATGATTCATATCAATATGGTAAAGATGTATTAAAAGATTTCGAACATACATATATAAAAATACTTGATCAACTTAAGAAGTTAAATAAAAATCAATATTATAAATACAAAGATCATATGAATAATATACAAAATAAAATGATGATTTTCTTTGATTATTATAATAAATCATATCAAGATTTAGAAGGTATAAGAGTTGATGGTGAAAATTATGTTGATGATTTTTTTGCAGAATGTGCTGCAAATGATGAGAGTTTTAATTTGAGTGATGAAGATTTGCAATTTGCAAAACGTGTTTTAAATACAATGATGGAAGAATATTTTAAAACCAAAGATAAATCTAATATCGAAACTCCAAAATATCAACCACCTACCAATGAACCTATTAATAGTAATAATAACAATAATAATGTAAATAATAAGCCAAATAATACGCAGAATAATACAGGTAATACATCAAATATACCTAACAATAATAATGATAGCACTCAAAGTGATATGCCAACAAGTCCTACGTTAGAAAATGCTATAAACCATCAACCTATTGGACCTAGTGGAATATACGGACCATCAAGTTCAAATAGCTCAGATGGGGATTTTGATTTTGCCAATCATAGTAGTAGCTCTTCAAGCAACAATATAAATAATAATAGTAGTGGTAATGCTGGAACAACTACAGGTGTTGAATCTAATAATAGTTCTAGTCAGAACAACAATAACAGTTATAATAATCCAATTAATAGTCCAATCAATTCAAATAGCACTCCTATTAACAACTCAGAAGAAAGCAAAAAAGATCAAAATGTTACAGTTTCATATAGAGAAATTTCTGAAAAATTAAGTAACTTACAATGGACAACACTAGAAGTCGGAGAACAGCTCATAGTAGTAGTAACCGCACCAGAGGGTTGTGATAAAACATACCTACAAGTCGGACAACCATATTCTTGGGAAGCTGCAGGAATTGAATATTCATGGGATGGGTTAAATTCTATTACAGCAACATACAAAGAGTATGTTGTAACCGGTTCCCTAAGTGCCCCACCTGAACCGACCGCAACAGAACCAGCGATTCCGACAGTATCAGGAACAACTCCAAGTTTTTAAAGTCCAGTGCCATCAGGACCTGTGCCAAGTATTGAAGGTGAAGATGATCCTGCATTTATTGATCCTGACTATTTTGAAAAAATAGAGCAAGAAAATAAATAAAATAATTTATCTATGCTAAATATTTTTGCAATGTAGTTTTATCAAAAACTTCGATACTATCTTTTGAATGAATAAAAATTAAGCATGAAATTAGCGATTTGAATGATTGAAAATCTTCAAACGCTAATTTTTGTCTTAAATCTGTCATATTATTAGCCATAAATTCTGTAATTACAGTTTTATCATTATAGAATAATTCTGATAAGAATTCGAAAGCATCTCGAGTTTTGACTCCTTCTAGGTAAATTAAATCCGGAGATTGAAACTCAACATACCTCAAGGCTTTATCCATATTGAAACCAATATTTTCATTAAGCTCACACTGATTTACTCCCTTAAGCTCGTATTTGGCAATAGATTCTATTGTCATGATATTTTTATTTGTCTTAGCAGCTTCCATCAAAAGAGCATAAATAATATGCGTTTTTCCACTTAGTGGAGAACCACACACCAAAATAATTCCAGGGGTTTTAAGTGCCTGATTGATTATATTTTTTTGTTTTTCATCTTGAATAATTTTATCCAAGCTCATAGGCGGGCGATAAATTTTTAATGAAATTCTTTCTCCCATAATCGTTGGGAAGGATGATACTGATGCGATTAGCATAGTATTTTCTACTTTGAAACATAATTTTCCAAGCTGAGGAATTTCACATACAGTTGCATCTAGACTAGAGAGTGTTTTTAGCTTAGATACAAATGCTGTATTCAATATTGAAGGTATTATTCCCTTGTCTAAAATTTCACCATTCTTTTTGAATATTACTCTCAAGCCTTCTTCTACTTGTTCAAAGTTTAATTCATGAACCTCTTCAATAATTGCTTGTTTTAAAATTGCACGTATTACATGCTGAATATGTTCTTCTCCGACTTCTTCTGTATGTAATTCTTCTGTCCAATCAAAGTCTTCATCAGTATTTTCTGTAAATGTAATACTATCTACTGTATCAGCTACTTTGTAGTATTCATCAATCTTTTTTATGATACTTGCTTCTGAAGCTATTACCGGCTCTATTGAACATTCAGCAGTTTCAATTACCTTATCTATTGCGAATAAATCAAGTGGATCTGCCATTGCAACTGTTAATACATCTTCGATTTTAAAAAGCGGTATAATTCGATATCTTCTTGCATCAGCAAATGTAACATATTTAAAACATTTAGCATCAGGCTCATAGTCTTCTAAATTAACATATGGAATATGAAGCTTGTTTTCTAAAAATTTAAGCAATTTTTCTTCTGCTAGGATTCCTGAATTAATTAGAGCTTGCCCGATATTAATTTTTTGGGATTCAGCAAGCTCGTCAGCTCTCTCTAAAACCTCATAAGATACGATACCATCTCTTACAAGTTCATATTTCAGTTTTTCTAGAGTTTTATTTGTAATTGTTTCCATAAATTCTGTAACTATTGCCTTATACTATTTTGTTAATCGTTTTTACCAAGATATTCTTCTACTTTTTTAACTATTTGGTCTAGCTCAAAAGGTTTTGTAATATATTCATTTACTCCGGTCTCTTCTCCTATCATTTTATCTTCTAATTGAGAACGAGCTGTTACCATAATAATTGGAATATCTTTATATTTGCTATCATATTTTAATAGTCTGCTAATTTTATATCCGTTAATTTTTGGCATCATAACATCCAAAATAATCAAATCAGGCATAATTTCCTTAGCTAGTTTTAGTCCATCTTCACCGTTATATGCGGTATAGCAGACATATCCTGATACCTCTAAGACAAATTTAAGACTTTCAACAATATCTTGTTCATCATCCACTATAAGAATCTTTTTCATGCCTATCTCCTTCGATATCGTATGAATACATTATATCACATTCTCCATATAAGTTCTTATTCTGCTCGACAACGGAGTCAATTTTCTTTTTCAAAAACTCTGCAGAAGGTTTATCTCCATCCATAAGAATTAAGGATAATGTTGTTAAATTACCATCTTTTTCTATTAGTGAATTTGTCATATATGTTTTATTAAGCAAATTATTTTCTCTTAATAGATTTTCTATGACATTTTCTGTAGATTTAATTTTTATAACTGCAATTGTAGAATTATTTGCTCGAGCTTTCTGAGCAAGCTGTTTTTTTATCATTAAGAAATTACTCTTGTCATTTGCAATAGGAATTACAAAATAAAAACGAGAGCCTTTATTAATTTCACTATCGCACCAAATCGCTCCATTATGAGCTTCCATAAGCTGTCTTGCAATAGGGAGCCCAAGCCCTGAGCCGCCAACTTTTCTTGAAAGAGAGTTTTCTATTTGTGCAAATTTATCAAATACGTGGTTTAAGTCTTTTCTTTCAATACCGATACCGTGGTCTTCTACGCAGACTTGAAGATAATTTCCTTGAAGTTTTTTGATATCTTCTTCAAAACAATTATCATATTGTAATTCTCTTGCATTGACGACCTTAGAGCTTATTTCAATTTCGCCGGCATCTGGTGTAAATTTAATTGCATTTGATACAAGATTTGTTAGTACTTGCTCTAGTCTATTTGAATCTGCATAAATTTCTACATCTTCATTTGATGGAATATATTTTATTGTTAAGTTCTTTTCTTTTGCAACTTCTGATAAATTATTTTTAACATATTCTATTACAGGCTCTATATTGATTAATTCAAATTTGAAATCCATTTTTCCAGCTTCGATTTTTGAAATATCCAGTAAATCATTAATAATGCCTGATAATCTTATTGCATTTCTTTTTCCCATAGAAACGAATTTTTCTATGTTTTCAGTCATTTCTCCTGCTTTACCGCTTAAAATGATATCCATTGCGTTTTTTATTGCAGTAAGCGGGGTTCTTAATTCATGCGATACTATTGAAATAAATTCAGATTTTAATCTTTCGAGTTTTTCTAATTTTCTATTTGTTGCTTTTAATTCTTGAGTAAATGATGCACTTTGTAGTGGAATTGCGACTTGTTGCACAAGAGTCTGAAAACAAGTAGCATCTTCTGTTGTAAATTGTTTTTCTCGATAAATTTCAGTAAAGCCGAAAAATTCATCGCTGACCATAATTGGCGCAAACATATTATCATATCTTAATACCGAAAAATCGTATTCTTGAATATTATGTTTAACATTTTTTTCTATTTTTAAATTCCCAATTTTTATATCAAAAGGCGGGTCATTCAGTAGGGATTTATAGCTTAATATTGCACGGAGTTTTAATGCTTCTAAAAGCCTGTCTGATACTTGATAAACAGAGTTGATAATTAATACTGGTTCTCTTTCGGAGCGGAACATCAAAGTGCAAGCAAGTTCAAAGTTTAGAGATTTTTCAATCCCTTCTAGCATAATTTTTAATAACTTATCTTTATCTAAAGAACCTGCTAATTGCGAGCTTGTGTTATATAGAACATTTAACTGGTATAAGCTTCTTGCAAGCTCTTGGTTTGATTTTGTCATTTTTAATAAAGAATGTCTGGTCTTAAGCCCTGAATCAACTGTTGCAGATAGTAACTTCTCATCTATAGGAGTTTGTATAAATAAATTTGCATTATGCATAACATCTTTATTATGCTCTTTTTCTCCTAAAATGAGTAAAATAACAACCGGATATTGTTTTATTTTTCTGCATAAAGGCTTTAAGTCGATAGAATTTATATCTCCATCGACGATAACTATATCAGGTTCTTCTACTTTTAAAATATCAAAAACAAGTACTCCATCTGAGGTTACAATCACCTCATCAGATGGAAAGACTCTTTTTACTAAATTTTCTTTTTCACTATCCTCGCTAATCAAAAGAAACTTGGTCATAGATAAATGATAACACAAATTTGAGAGATTAAAAAATATTTTAGATCGCTTCTAAAATAGGCTTATAAATGGAAGTAACTATTTGGAATTTATATATTCTAGCAATTTTTCATACACACCATCTATATTCTCGTTAATTTCGTTATTCCAAAATCTTATTACTTGGTATCCTTTAGAGTTTAAAAAAATTGTTCTTTTTTTATCATATTCAATGCTTTCAGCTGAGTTATGCTGACCGCCGTCTCTATTATTAATTTTCTTTCTTCGCATAAAAAATCTACAATATATTCCCCAATTGGCACTTGGCGTTTAAATTTTAGATTAAAGAACTGTCGATTTCTTAGAATTTGCCAAACAATCTTTTCTTCTTTTGTGGAGTTTTTTCTTAAATTTCTAGCTAATACGTATTTTTTATCCATGTACAAATTATATCATACTAAGGATTTTCACCTCACCCTAGCCCTCCCCTCAATAGGGGAGGGAATTAGGAATGGAATAAATACTAATCCTTATATCAAGAAAAAGAGAGAATGACTCCTATCGAATATAGAGATTTTTTTGTTAGCGAGTTAATTGTCTACTTTTTAGTGGACAATTCAGGGGTATTTCAGGGGGCACTTCACTCCCTCTCCTTGCAGGAGAGGGTTGGGGTGAGGTAGTAATAAAAACATCACCCCAAATTAATAACTTATTTTCCAGTATTTTTGCTCAGAAACTTTAATTTGAAGTTAATGAAGAATAAAAACAATTTTGAACAAATTTTATGATTTTTACTTACTCCCTCTCCTTGCAGGAGAGGGTTGAGGTGAGGTAGTAATAAAAACATCACTCAAAATTTAATAACTTATTTTCCAGTATTTTTGCTCAGAAACTTTAATTTGAAGTTAATGAAGAATAAAAACAATTTTGAACAAATTTTATGATTTTTACTTACTCCCTCTCCTTGCAGGAGAGGGTTGGGGTGAGGTGGTAATCAAAAATTATTTTGCAATCAATCTTTTACAAAAATCAATACTGTCAGTATCTATTTTATTAATAATTTCATCCTGTCTTTTTTTTATCTCTTCAACAATTGTCAAAATTGTTCCTGCCTCGGTGCTTTCCATCATATTATTATTACAATACCCTTCTAAAATACTCAATAAATCTTGATTTTCAGCTGCCATTTCGAGTATTTCATTAAAAAAATCCAAAAGTTTTCCATCCATAATCACACCTCATTTAGTTGTAATTTAGTTATAACATAATTACAAATTTATTACAATTGATATGTGCATAAAATTATAATATTATTGTAAAAAGGTTGGTAGTTTATGACATTAAATAATAAAAAAAGATTCGTTTTATTAGTTGAAAATGACATTTATGAAAAGTTCAAAAAATTAGCAGAAAATCAAAATAGAACTGCTGGAAATTTAGGAACTACATTAATTAAAAATTATGTAAAAGAAAATTATCAAGAAGAATTGTAGGGTGCAAAAATTGCACCCTACTTACTTGTAATATTATTGTAATAAGGTTGTAACTTTAGGGTAAAAGAAAAAAGCATCGTTTTGTTATTCTTATAGATAAAGAAAATTTTGAAAAGTTTAAAGATATAGCAGAACAACAAAATCGTTCAGCATCAAATTTAGGTTCTATATTAATTAAAGAATATGTAGAGAAAAACTATAATAAATAAAATTGCAGAGTATAAGTTTATTAGTTGTTAAAGTGTGAATAAAAAAATTTCTATTCACTACTCACTATTCACTAGTCACTACTCACTAACCCCATACAATGCTTCTTGAATGCTTTGAGTGATGGCTTTTTTCTCGACTATTTCGCTGTCGTTTTTGTAATCCTCAATTTTGATTTCTTCGCCCATTTCGAGCTCAAATATGACAGTCTTATTTCCTGCCGCATAAAATGGCTGGTGAATGAATAAAAAATCCTCGCTTGAAAATAGTTTAATTGGCACAATATTTTTATTAGCATTCATTGCTACAAGTGCTGCACCTTTTTTGATTTTAGGGTATTCATTTTTTCTATGTCTTATGCCTGATGGAAAAATTATTACATTAAATCCCATATCAAGCATTTTTTTAGTTTGTGATTTTAGCTCTTCTATTTCAAGCTCATTAGTTAAAAATATACTGCTTATTATATTTTTCAAAATAGGATTATGAGCAAGCTCTTTTTTGACAAAACAGGTGCTGCGTGGAATTAAGCTAATTAGAATTACTATATCTACAAAGCTTGGATGAGTTGATACGATTACTTTATTTTTTATTTCTCCTAGTTTTTTCACATTGATTTTTATAAGTTTTACAGCTACTAATATACCGATAAAAAATCTCCAACTAGCTCGCACTACATCTGAACATAGATTTTTGTCATTTTTTATAAACGGAAAAAGACAAAAATTCATTAATATTGCCCCAATGCCAAAAATTCCAAAACAAATTATAACTAGAAATGATCGAATATATTTCAAAATTTATCCTATAATCCTTTCTATTTTTCCAAATTCTGAATTGAATAAATTAGTTTTCCCTTCTAAAAAATCAATAAATGAAGGAAATTCATCCTCATTTTTTTCAAAAGTATTTTCAAATTCGCATTTTATTTTACCTGAATCTTTCGAAATAGTACAAGCAACAGAGAGTTTATCCGCATAACAAAATAGCGTATTATTTTTTTGAGAAATTATGCTTTTAATAAGTCCGGCAGAGAGTGAATTTTCGCCGCTAGAAATTGCATAATAAGGAATATTTGTTTTTTGAAATAGAGTAAAAAATCCTACAGCATAGTTATGAACAGAACCTGAGAATTGAGCAGGTGAGACTTCATTATCATTTTGGTACTGTTCGATTATTTTTTCTAATCTTGTAATTTCTCCTTGACGTGATGAAAATACAATTTCTTCAATCCCATTTGTATAGATTCTAGAAATCGCATCAACGCTTACCTTATCAATAGGGCTCAGCTTTCTTCTTATAAGAGGCGGAATTTTTTCAGAATTGATTTCATCCTCGGATTTTATATAGTAAAAATCATTTATATAAAAAGTCTTTTTCATGCTAAAATTATACAATAAAATGAGAATTACAAAATACAACGCAATATGCAATTTAGGAAATAATATTGACGAGATTTTTGAAAAAGCTCTTATAGGTGATAATACCTGCTTTGAGTATTCAAAAGAAATTATTAAGGGCAAAAATATTCGTCTTGGAAGAGTTAATTTAGAGCTTCCATCGATTTCTATCCCTAATTATAACGCAAGATGTAATAGTCTTTTGCTTGAGACTTTGAATAATTTGGAGATTGAAAAATTAGATAAAAGGAATACGGCGATTGTATGTGCTACGACTAACACTGCTGTAGAAGAATTTGAGTATAGCAGGAACTACAAATTTGCAGAAATTGGAAACCCTGCAGAGTTTATAAAAGAGTACTATGGGTTCAAAAATTTCTATACATCCGTCTCTACAGCCTGTTCATCAGGTATAAAAGCTTTTATAATTGCAAAAGAGCTGCTTGATTCCAATTTTGCCGAAAAAGTTTTGGTCTTAGGAGTCGATAGTATTGCAAAGCTTCCTATTTTTGGGTTTGATTCTCTAGAAATTCTATCTCCTAATCCTACTAATCCATTTAGTAAAAACAGATGTGGAATAAATATCGGAGAAGGGGCTGCAGCTTTTCTTGTGGAAAAAGAAGGGAATGGTATTGAAGTTGTAGGATTAGGCGAGACTACCGACTTTTATCACGCTACAACTCCTGATCCAAGCGGATGTGAAGCAATAAGAGCGATTGAACAAGCTATAAAAGGAATAGATTATAACGAAATTGATTATATTAATCTCCATGGAACAGGTACTGTTGCAAATGATTTGATGGAAGCAAATGCGGTATCAAAATTATTTGGTACGCAAATTCCTTGCAGTACAACAAAACCGCTTACAGGTCATTGTCTTGGGGCTGCTGCAAGTATCGAAATAGCACTTTGTGCAAAACTCATTGAGAAAAATTCTAAATCACTTTTACCGCATATCTATGATGGTGAATATGATTCAGAAATTCCAAGAATAAATCTTGTAGAAAAAAATCAGAAAGTAGAAAAAATCACAACTTGCTTATGTACATCATTCGGCTTTGGCGGAACTAATTGTGCGATAACGCTTCGCAGAGGGTGAGGTGTGAGGAGTGAGGAGTTCATTTACACCACACTATAATATCAAGATTTTTTCTCAATATTTTTATCGCTTTTAGTAATAATTAATTTATCATTTTCTACTCGATACTTAACCATATTAATTTCAGGGTCAACATCTAACAAAGCCAGTATTGTAGCATTTATACTTAAAGCCCAACCGTTTCCGTTTCTCATTAGTTTTCTATCAAATACCATAATATTTACTCCTACATTGTACTTGACAATATAATACATAAGCTAAAAAATTATATCAACAAGTTAGTAACATATACGATTTAACTAAATTTCTATTCACTAATCACTATTCACTATTCACCATTCACAATTCACTCAATCATACTTTTGTTTTATAATACTTACATGTACGATTTAAGTAAAATACTTCCGCATAGACCGCCAATGATATTACTGGATGATATTTTAGAAGTAAATCTTGAGGCTCATTCGCTTACATCTATGTTTGAAGTCTATCCAGAAAAAGTTTTTTACGAAAAAAAAGGCATAAATTCACTTGTAGGCATAGAATTTATGGCTCAGACTATCGGCTGCTATGCTTATTTTAAGAGTAATTGCGAAAATCCTTCTCCTGGACTTTTATTAGGTACAAGGCTTTATAATAATTCTATTGATTATTTTAAAGTGGGTGAAAAATATACAGTTACAGCAACTGAAGTCTTTTCAGATAATGACATTGTCGCATTTGACTGTATCATATATAATAGTGATAAAGAAGAGGTAGCAAGTGCTACAATTAACGCTTATCAGGGAAAGAATGTGAAGGGATTGTTAGAAAATGAATGATGTACTAATAACAGGGGCAAGTAGAGGAATAGGAAAGGCTATAGCAATTTATCTTGCTGATAATGGGTATAATTTAATCCTGCATTGTTCAAAAAATCCTGAACGACTTGAAGAATTGAAATCAGAAATTATATCAAAAGGTGTGAATTGTAGAACTTTAGCTTTTGATATAAAAAATCGAGAAGAAACTCAAAAAATCCTTAATGAGGATATTGAAAAAAATGGAATTTACTATGGAATAGTACTTAATGCAGGTATTGCAAAAGATACACCATTTCCAGCTATGGAAGATGATATGTGGGATGATGTATTGAATACTAATTTAGGCGGATTTTATAATGTCCTAAGACCGCTTATTATGCCTCTAATTCAGAATAAAAAAGGCAGAATTGTAGTTATGTCATCAATTTCAGGCCAATGCGGTAATCGAGGTCAGGTAAACTATAGCGCCTCAAAAGCTGGGCTAATAGGCGCAACAAAAGCATTGAGTCTTGAGCTTGCAAAACGTAACATAACCGTAAACGCTATTGCTCCGGGGATTATTGATACAGAAATGACTGAAGAAATTCCTGCTGAAATCATAAAACAAGTTCCAATGAAAAGAATGGGAACCGCAAAAGAAGTTGCAAGTCTTGTTAATTACTTGCTTTCAAAAGATTCCAGCTATATTACAGGGCAAGTGATCGCTGTAAACGGAGGTCTTTATTTATGAGACGAGTTGTAATTACAGGAATGGGAGCGACTTCTCCACTTGGGACAGGTGTTGAAAATTCGTTTGAAAGACTTAAAAAATACGAAAATTGTGTATCACATTGGGATAAATTAGACGAGTATGCTCGATTGAATACCTCCTTAGGTGCTTTTGTTGAAGGGTTTACAATCCCTGAACACTTTACAAGAAAAGTAAGACGCACAATGGGAAATGTTGCATTGATGTCTGTATGTACAGCTGAAGATGCCCTAAAAGATGCCGGTCTTTTAGATGATAAAATTATCACAAGCGGAAGATGCGGTGTAAGTTATGGCTCATCAACAGGCTCATTAGATGCTATTTTGGATTTCTATGCAATGTGTATAGATAAAGAAGTCAAAATGCTTAACTCAGGCTCTTATATCAAAATGATGCCGCAGACAAATGCTGTAAATATTTCATTATATTTTCAAACACATGGACGTTTAATTCCGACTTCTACAGCTTGTACATCAGGTTCTATGGGAATAGGATACGCTTATGAAGCGATAAAAGACGGATACCAAGATGTTATGATTTCAGGCGGAGCGGAAGAAATTCATCCGACACAAGTAGGTGTATTTGATACATTGTATGCAACAAGCAGTAAAAACGATACTCCAAAGCTTACGCCATCTCCTTTTGATAAAGATAGAGACGGACTTGTAATAGGTGAAGGGGCTGGAACATTAATTTTAGAAGAATATGAGCATGCAAAATCACGCGGAGCAAAAATTTATGCTGAAATAGCTGGGTTTGCAACAAACACGGACGGTACTCATATCACTAATCCTAATAAGGATATGATGGCTGAAGTTATGGGAGAAGCTATCAAAAATGCTAATATTTCTGCGGATGCGATAGGGTATGTAAATGCTCATGGCACAGCTACAATTAATGGTGATATAGCTGAGACGACTGCAACAGCAGAAGTCTTTAAAAGAGCTGTTCCAATTAGTTCAATAAAGAGCTATACAGGACACACGCTAGGTGCTTGCGGCGCAATCGAAGCAATTTTATCAATAGAAATGATGAATAAAAATTGGTTCTGTCCGACACTTAACTTGAAAAATATTGATGAAAAATGCGGAGAATTAGATTATATAAAAGATGATGGAAGAAAAATTGATTGTGAATATATTATGACAAATAATTTTGCTTTTGGAGGAATTAATACATCACTAATATTGAAACGAGTATAAAAAATGAAAGCCGATTTACATATACATAGCAATTATTCAGATGGTAGTGAAAAAATAGAAGATTTATTTGAAAAAATAAAATCTTCTGATGTTAATATTTTTGCTTTGACTGACCATGATACTATTGCAGGCTGTGATGAGATGGCTCAAATTGTTCCTAATGAATACAAGTTTATTAAAGGGGTCGAACTTACAAGTATTTGCGATAAAATAAAATGCCATCTTTTAGGATACAAAATAGATACAAAAAATAAAGAATTAAACGAACTAATTCAAAGAGGAAAAATTCTTAGAGCAAAAAAATTAGAGACAAGAATAAATTATTTGAAAGATGTTTGGAATATAGAGCTAAATGATGAAGAAAAAGCTTGGCTATATTCAAGAAAAAGCGTTGTAAAAACTCATGTTGCAAATGTACTTGTAAAAAGAGGACTCGCAAATAATAATCTTGAAGCAATGGAAAAATATCTTGATGGCTGCAAGACGGGAAATACAAGATTTTTAGGTGAGGAATCTGTTTCGGCAATAAAAAATGCAGGTGGGATTGTAGTTTGGGCTCATCCACTTGGTGGTGAAGGTGAAGAACATCTAAAAAAAGAAGAATTTATTCCAAAGCTTGAGAGTATGCTTGAATTTGGAATACAAGGGCTTGAGTGTTTCTATTCAAGATACAATGAAGAAGAGAGCAGGCTTTTAGTAGAATGTGCTAAAAAGTATGATTTGCTTATTTCCGGTGGCAGTGATTACCATGGAAAAAATAAAAGCAACATAGAAATTGGAAAGCTTGATTGTAATAATAAATCTATTAGTGCAGAATTTTTAACTATTCTAAATGAATTCTAATGTAATTTTTTTGAAAAATTGCTATAATAATTACAAAAGGAGATTATATGAATAATTTCAAATGGGACAAAAAATATGATGTAGGAATTGAAAAATTCAATGAACACCATAGACAATTATTCACAGCTTTGGATAATATTTATGAAGCAATGGAGAATAAAAAAGATAAGCTTGCTTTAGCGAAAATTATTAATGATTTGCAAGCTTATGCAAAGCAACATTTGACGGAAGAAGAGACTTGCTTGTTAGTAAATGGATATCCTGATTATGATTCTCACAGAAAACAACACAAGATTTTTTTAACAAAACTTGATCAATTTATAGACGATTTTAATTCGGATAAGTATTTACTTCATATTGAAATAGCAATGTTTTTAAAAAGTTGGATTGCGAATCATATTATGGTAATTGATAAAAAATATACAGAATTTTTAAATTCAAAAGGTATAAAATAAGGAATAATATATGAAAAAACTTCTTCTATTTTTACTAAGTATTCTTATTATTTCGCCGGCTTTTGCAGATAATATCCAATATGGCTATAATGCTCAAGGAGATTATGTACCGACTTCAATTAACGGTAAAAGAGTGCAATATGGCTATAACGCTCAGGGAGATTATGTGCCAACTTCAATTGGTGGTGAAAGAGTTCAATATGGATACAACGCCCATGGAGATTATAAGCCAACTTCAATTGGTGGTAAAAGCGTTCAATATGGCTACAATGCTCAAGGAGATTATGTACCGACTTCAATTGGCGGTGAAAGAGTTCAATATGGCTATAATGCTCAAGGAGATTATGTGCCAACTTCAGTAGGTGGAAATAGAATTCAATATGGCTATAATGCCCAAGGAGATTATGTGCCTACAGGATATGGAAACTAAAAACGGAAAAGCTCTCTTAAGATAAAAGAGAGCTTTTTATTATAACTTATGGTAAAAAACTATTCCGCTTCTTCAAAAGGAATTGTAATTATATAGTTATTTCCTTTCTTTTCTTTGGTCATTTTATCGATATTAACATCTTCATCTAAATAGTATGATTGTGAAAAGTTCATGATTTTTTCTTCATGTTTTGTAGTTTTTTCCATTTCACCTGATACTGTAATTAATTTATTATCGTATTTTACGTTAATATTTTTTTCGTCTCCGCCAAGTGGTTTTAAATCAACTACAATTTTATATTCATTAGGCTCTTTAACAAGATTAACTAGCATGGGAGCCATTTTAGGTTCGAAAGGATTATCCATCATTTTGTCTTCAAATTTATGGAAGCTTCTTTCTTGTTTTTGCATCATTTTTTCCATTTTTTTAATATGATATTCAGGGCTTAACATTCTATTTATAGTTAAATCAATTGCTAAATAAAAAGCTAAAAATGCTCCGATAAATGTCGCAAGAATAATACCCAAGGTTCTAGCCCAAGTATGTTGTTTTTCATTCTCTGTCATATAAAACTCCTTTCTTTATTCAACTTTTTTACATCATTATAATCCATAAAACAATAACCGTATCGGGTAGATTTTTTTAAGGTATAATTAGGTAAATGGGAGCTAAAATTTAATCTTCCGACTTATTTACATTATAGAAAAGAGGTAATTTTATGAAAAAAACATTAATCAAATATCCGTTTTTGACTAAAGAAGTTGAAATCTATGAACAAGATAACGGACATAAAATTATCTTAGCTCATAAAGAGGGCGGAATGGTGAATGTCTCATCTTGGGTAAAGACTGGCTCTATCAACGAAAATGATAAAAATAATGGGATTTCGCATTTTTTAGAACATTTGATGTTCAAAGGAACACATAAACATAAAGCAGGAGAATTTGATAGAATTCTTGAAGCTAAAGGTGCAATAGTTAATGCTGCTACTTGGAAAGATTATACTTTTTATTATGTAACTCTTCCAAAAGGAGAGAATAACGAGAATTTTTATACAGCAATTGATTTACATGCTGATATGATGACAGATCCTATAATCCCTGATTATGAAATGGGTGCTCCGTTTGATGTTAATGATAAAAATGTTACAGACAAACGTGAACGTCATGTTGTAATAGAAGAAATAAGAATGCGCAAGGATCAGCCTTGGACTAAAGTATATAATGCTACAAATAAGGCTATGTACACTGCTCATCCTTATAAAAGGGATGTTATTGGAACACCTGAAATTATTTCACAGGTATCTCAAGAAGAAGTTATGAACTATTATAGAACCTTCTATTCTCCAAAAAATGTTACAACAATAATTGTTGGTGATTTTGATTCTGATGATATTCTAAATCGTGTTGTACAAGCTTTTAATTGGGGAGAAAGACCAGAGCCTCCTGAAAGAAATATCAAACCTGATGAGCCTGTTAAAAATCAGGTGTATATCGAAAATGAGTCAAGCATAAATTCTGCGTTTTTGATGTTTGGATTTTTAGGTGCGCTAGCTAAAGATTTAAGAAATACTATTGCTCTAGAAATGCTTGCAATAATTTTGGGCGAAGGTACAAGCTCTAGATTATATATTAATCTCGTACAAAACCAAGAAGAAAATATTTTCAATATGATTGATTCTGAAAGTTACTTATTTAGAGATGGTAGTAATTTCTTTGTTCAAGCAAATTTCAATCCTCAATATAAAGAAAAAGCGATTGAGCTTATAAAAGGTGAGATTGAAAAACTAAAAGAAAATATTGACGAAAAAGAATTAAATAAAGCTAAGAAGAAGCTAAAATCTAGATTTGCTTGTGAGGTTGAAACTGTATCAGATATTGGCGAAACTATAGGATATTACATGACAGTATGTGATGACTTAGCTTTAGCAGAAGAATATTTGCCAATATGTGACTCAATTACAGCAGAAGATTTAAAATCAGTTGCAAAAAAATACTTGGATTTAAATCATGCAGTAATTTCTGTACTTATGCCTAAAAAATAGTTGATTTAGTAGCCAAATTGGTAACTTGGAGCATAAGGAAACTCACTTCTTAAATTATTTAAAGAGCTGAAATAATCTTGCACAGCAAGTTCTCCTGCTTCATTAGCTTTTATTTCCTTATAATTTTGAGAGTACTTTTCAAAATCATCAGAAGGTTTAACATAATTCTTAGTTGCATCTATATATTTTTGAATTTCTTCCGGACTTTCATTTTTTTGTTTTGCCATTTCTATTCGTTGGTACATATGCTCTTTTTCATGGGCTGTAGTTCTAATAACTTGCTCTTTGGAATTAATTTCTCTATTATTTAGATTTACAGTACCGTTATAGTAACCTAAACTTACGGTTTTAGCTTCTTTAGGGGCTTTTTTATTATACCAGTGAATATTTGCCCCTGTTACAGGGTGTTGAGGATTTTCAACTATATGTGGGGCAATTCTTTTAAAATTTTTTGCAGGGTATAAATGTAGGAGAAAATATTTATCATTTGAAATGTCTTTCATATTTTCAAAAGAACATTTTAAGTCCCCAAATGTAAATAGTCCTGCATCATTATTTCTAGCGATATCCTTTACAGTATAGCCTTTTTTTAGCCCTTTAGAGTATTGATATATAGATTGATTTTCTATTTCTATTTGTGGATAAGGAGTCGCAAATGATTCTATTTTAGAAATTGTAACTAAAGGCTTAGAACTACTATTGGGTGTTGTTTGAATTTCTTCTATTTTAGAAAAATATTTGCCATTCTTTTTAATAACACTGCTTATTTTTCTGCCTGCTACTTCTAATATATTCATAAAATTAGAAGGATCTTCGACTTCACCTATAGGTAATGTTTTATAGTTTTTTTTGATTTCTACTACATCACCTTCTGTTTTTTCAATAATATTTCGCTGAACAATTTTTCCGTATTTATCTCTAAAAGTTATTATTTCAGTATTATATTTATCAGGATTGAAATTATGCCCAATCTTAACAATATCTACACTTTTAGCGCATTGGGGATGTTTGATTCCTTCAAATCTTTTTGTCAGTGCAAGTCCTATTTGTTTGTTTATTAAGCAACTGCCTTTTGAATTAAATCTTGATATCATATACTAAACCTTCCTATATATTATAAGACTTAAAGAAAAGAAAAATTGCTATTAATATTAAATTATTTTAAAATTTAAAATATGTAAGATAAAAAAGAAATCGCCAAAAAGAAAAAAATTATTTTAACCGCTTTAGCTAAAACTATAAAAGAATTGAGGGGAAAGCAAAGCCAATTTAAATTTTGTAGTGAAAATGATATTCCAATAGATATCATAAGTAAAAGTGAAAGAGGGATGAAAGATCCTCAACTAACTACTATTTTTAAGATGGCAGAGGCTTTTTCGTTATCACCTGATGAATTTGTTGCAAAAATTTCTTCTAAGCTTCCTGAAAATTTTTATTTAATAGAAAGATAATAAAACTTCTCTTACCCCTTAACGGCACCGTCGTTTTCACCAGAGATAAAATATCTTTGCATAGCAAGAAAGAATATAATAATAGGAATTGTAGAAATAATCGAACCTGCTGCTATAAATCTCCAATTAGAGGAGAACATTCCTTGCAGATTATTTATTCCAACAGGGAGTGTGTACATAGCGTCTTTTGTCAGCATAATACTTGGCCAAAGGAATTCACCCCAAGAGCCGATAAATGTAAATACAGCAAGTACCGCTAATGTAGGTTTTACCATAGGAAGGACTACTCTTACAAACATTTGAAAAACATTACAGCCATCTACAATAGCAGCCTCTTCTACTTCTTTTGGAACTTTTAAAAATGCTTGTCTCATGAGAAATATTCCAAAAGCACTTACTGCAAATGGCATTACTAGTCCTATGTATCCCATGAAATTATTCACGCTATCAATTAAATGTAATTTTAAAGTGATAATGTAGACAGGTAACATAATTGCTTGGAAAGGAATCATAATTGTCGCTAAAATAGAGAAAAATACAAATTTTTTCCCTCTAAATTGCATTCTTGCAAGAGGATAAGCTGCAAGAGAAGATAAAATTAAATTTAGAATAACAGTAAGAGCGGCAACAATTACACTATTCCAAAAATATCCCATAAAATTCACTCTATGCCAAACATCTATGTAATTAGCAAAAGTAAAATCAGAAGGAATAATTTGAGGAGGATAGGCAAAAATATCTTCATTCAAACCTTTTAGAGAAGTTGATGTAAGCCAAATAAAAGGAAAAATTGAAAGCAAAGAAACGAAAATTAAAATTGTATGTATAGTTCCTTTTGATAAGATATTTTTCCACATTGCTCGTCTTTTCCTTAATAATTATCACTAAAAGTGTAACATAAAATGTTACATTTAGGCTGAAATGTAACGATTTTGAAATAACTTGACATGTTTTTGATACAATAAAAGATGCGAAAAATATTAGACATTAGTCGAGAAATTGAGGAAGAAAAAGATTATGAAGAGATTTTTGATTATGTTATTTACAATGCTTATGAGCCTAAGCTCAGTACAAGCAATGAATGTTGATGCGTTTATGGATAAACACATCGCCCCTGTATCTGATGCAGTCGCGCATCTAATCTTTTTCCCTATAAAAATATGCGGCTCAGAAGTCCCTTTGATAATATTTTGGGTATTAATAGCAGGAGTATTTTTTACAATATACTTTAGAGGTATGGCTATTTGGGGATTTAAGCACGCAATTGATACAGTTGCAAAGCCTACTGAAAAACATCATGAAGGTTTTGGTGAAGTATCATCATTCCAAGCTTTAGCAACAGCTCTTTCTGGAACTATCGGAATCGGAAGTATTGCAGGTGTTGCAATTTCTATTTCTATAGGTGGTCCTGGGGCTGCGTTTTGGATTTTTGCAGGTGCATTGCTTGGTATGTCAATAAAATTTATGGAAGCTACTTTGGCTGTTAAATATAGAAGATTTAACCTAGACGGTTCTGTCTCAGGTGGGCCTATGCACTACATTGCACACGGTCTTACAAGAAAGAAAATGCGTTGGTTAGGTCAGCCATTATCTGTATTGTATGCAATACTTTGTATCGGTGGTGGTATTACTGGCGGTAATATGATTCAGATTAACCAAACTGCTCACCAAATGGTATTTATGACAGGCGGAGATCATAGTTTCTTACACGGACACACTTGGTTAATAGGTCTTATTGTTGCAGTATTAATAGGTATGGTTGTTGTAGGCGGTATTAAGAGCATAGCTAAAGTTACAACTATTTTGACTCCTACAATGTGTATTTTATACATCGTATCAGGTTTAATCGTTATTTTTGCAAATATTGTAAATATTCCACATGCGATTATGTTGATTTTAAAAGAAGCATTCCACCCAACTGCAGTATTAGGTGGCGTATTTGGTACAATTATTATCGGTCTAAGACGTTCTGTTCAATCTAATGAAGCTGGTACTGGTGCAGCAGCTATTGTTTATGCAACAGCTCAAACTAAAGAGCCTGTATCTCAAGGTTTTGTAGCTTTATTAGAAACATTCTTGACTGGTGTTCTTTGCTTATTCACTTCTTTTGCAATCGTATTTTCTGGAGCTTGCACTCATGCAGCTAAAGAAATTTCAGGAATTGAATTGGCATCAAATGCTTTCCAATCAGTTATTCCATTCTTCCCAATTATTCTTTCAATAATTGCGGTTATGTTTGCATTATCAACATTAATTTCTTGGGCATATTACGGACAAAAAGCTTGGACATTCTTATTTGGTGAAGGTAAGAAAAGAGTACTTGCTTTTAACATGATTTATTGCTTATTCATAATTATAGGCTCAGCAATGAATGTTAAATCAGTAATTGATATTACAGATGCAATGATGATTGCTCTATGTGTTCCAAATATTATTGTGCTATATATTTTAGCACCTGAAATCAAAAGAGATTTGAAAGCGTATTTAGAAAAAAATAATATGAATTTCATGAGATTTTAGAAAAGTAAAAATAAGATTTCAAAAAACAGCTTAGAGGACTCTCTAGGCTGTTTTTGTTTAGAGTATAATGAACATATGATATATTTAGATGCCGGAACTACATATTCAAAAATAATTTCAACAGAAAATTGTTTTAGTGATGAATTTTTTATCAAAAATAATGATGAAAAATTCTATTATATTGTTCCATCAAATATTATCAAATCTATGGAAATTACTCCTGAAAGATGCTGCGGACATATGTCTAATGCAAATGAAAATGAAATTGTGGCACTTGCTAAAGGTGCAAAAAAAATCGGAATCGCAGAAAATTCTACAATCTTGGATTTAGGAAGCAGAGATGCAAAATGGATTAAATTCAAAGCAGGAAAATTTCATGATATGGATTGGAATACATCTTGTGCAAGCTCTACTGGTGCCACTGTAGAAATGCTTTTGAAATTTTATAATGTTGCATCTAATGAATTAGAATACAACGAAGAAAAATTTGCAGTTACTTGTGGAATTTTTGGGATGGAAAAAATTATGGACTCGATTTCTGCCGGAATAAGACCTGCAGAAGCTATTTCAAAATTTGTACATGGTATTGCGTTTAATGCTTGGAATTTTTGTAAAAAGCCTGAAAAAATTTATCTATCAGGTGGTTTTTGTGAGAATAAATGTCTTGTAGATTCGCTAAAGAAATATTGTGAAGTTGAATTATTAGGTCGATTTGTTCTTTGCGAAGGGCTTTTTGAAGGCTAATTCACTATTCACAAGCTTAATTAATTTTTTATTGCTAATCTATGATAATTCCTGTATTATTAAGTTATGAATACGCAAAAATTATCTCTAGCAATATATTGGCATATGCACCAGCCTGTATATGAGCTTGAAGGCACTTATTTAATGCCTTGGGTGAGATTGCATGCGGTAAAAGATTATCTAGATATGGCTTTGTTTTTGGAAAAATTCCCGAAACTTAAGCTAAATTTTAATATCGTACCTGCTTTAGTTGATGCGATAATTGATTATACCGAAAATGGACTTACTGATATCCATGCAGAGCTTTCTGCTTCTGATGCTGAGAATCTTACTGATGAAGAAAAAGCGTTTGTTTTAAATAATTTTTTCAGCTCAAAATTTGAGACAATGATTTATAGAAGTGAAAATTATAAAAATCTTTATCAAAAAAGGTTTTTGAAGGATATCGCAATTTTAGAAGATTTTTCTGCTCAAGAAATCTCGGATCTTATGGCTTTATTTAATCTTGTATGGATTGATCCAATTCACTATGAAAGATATCCGAGATTAAAGGAGCTTTGGGATAAGCAGTATAATTATACAAAAGAAGATCGCCTTGAAATTTTGGATATTCATCTTCAAATAATGAAAGAAATTATCCCAACTTATAGAAAATATATTAATGAAGGCAGAATAGAACTTACGACAAGTCCTTATTATCACGCTATTTTACCGATTTTAGCGGATATGAAAGCTTCGGTGAAGAATACCCTGACTACAGAAGGATTGCCAGCTAGCTTGGATATGCTTGATGATGCAAAGCTTCAAATCAAAAAAGGATTAGATAGGATTGAAGAAATTTTTGGAATAAGACCAAAAGGTATTTGGCCGCCTGAATTATGTCTTGGTCCTAAAACTCTTAATCTTTTAGCAAAAGAAGGTATTAAGTGGACGATTTCTGATGAAGGAGTGCTTGCAAATTCGATTAATTTTGATTTCGTAAGAGATTTTAAGGGGAATTTGGACGATCCTTATCATCTTTTAAAAGTTTATAATTACCAGACAAAAGATTCTCAAATAGATATTATTTTTAGAGATCGCTCAATTCCGCATTTGATAAATTTTGAATATGCAGGAATAAATCAGCAAATGGCAGCAGGAGATTTGTATGACAAAATTAAATTAATCCAAAATAAGCTTGTTGTGTCTCCTGATAAGAGCCATTTACTAACAATTGCACTAGATTGTGAGAACTGTTGGGAAAATTATCAGAATGATGGAATAGAGTTCTTAGAACATTTTTATAATTCTATTGAAAATGATGAGACACTTGATTCTGTTCTAATAAGCAACTACATAGAAAATGATGAGCATAAAAAAAGTTTGAAAAAAATCCATTCAGGCTCTTGGATTGATCAGACTTTCCAATTCTGGATAGGAGAGAGCGAAAAAAATAAGGCTTGGGCTTATCTTAAAAAAACGAAAGATGATTTTGATGAGTATGCAAAAGGTCATAAAGCTGATTATAAACTGAATCTTGCCAAACGCGAATTATTAATTGCCGAGGGAAGTGATTGGTTTTGGTGGTATGGAGAGCCGAATTATTCAGGTCAAGATTTTATTTTTGATTATATGTATCGTGAACGACTCAAAAATGTATATCTAGCATTGGATATAAAATACCCTGAATATCTCGATAAGACCTTAATTACTGCTGTAGAAGTTCCTTTTAAGCACCCTCAAAGAAATATAACTCCAAGAATGGACGGCTTATATAAAAGTGTAGATGATTGGTATAATTCAGGCTCGATTAGTATGCTTGATGGCCCGGTATTTAGGGAAAATAAAATAGTCGATAAAATTAATTTCGGATGTGATAAGGATAATATTTATTTTAGATTACACGTTAATAAAGGTAGTGGCGAAATAAGCTTTATTGATAGAATTAATCAGTTCTATATTTATACAAGAAATTCAAGTCGAATAAATAATCGCGGATATATCAGATTGATTAGTAAAACTGATAATCCATATCCGATATTACTTGAGAGATTTGAACATGAAATTACACTTACTATAGTTAAGGATACTCTATATCCGGTTCGCTTATCTACTGTTTTGCATCCAAATATGTGGACGTTAGATAATCCAGAGGGAATTGTAATCGTTAATAATGATGTAATTGATGTTGCTATTCCTTTTGAAAAACTTGGTATACAACAGGGTGAGACTGTTGAATTTTTCCTTGCAAATACAGATTCCGGAGTAAAAAATACTTATATTCCGCAAGAAATTTTGCTTACTTTGACAAGAGATTATTAAATATTTTAAGATTTTAAAAAATTAAGTTGTTTTCTTTATAGCATTTCTATTTTGATCAAAAATGATTTGTGATGTACATTCTCCATTGTTAAGCTCTTGATATAAAGTTGGTTTGCCTTGATTAAAATAGAGTGATTTTTTTAGTCCTTCTTGTGCATAGCTTATACCCAAACACTCCTCATTTTTATATGCTGTTGTTTTTTTGCTGTTGCCTATTTGTTCCTCGATTCTAATATAACCATCTTTATCCATAAAAATTGTTTTGTTTCCGTCCTTAAGTTTCAATTGTTCATTTTTATCTAAAGGAATAGAGTATTTTATTCCAGATGGAGTTGTTATAGTTTCTAAATCACCATTTGAGTAATATGTTTTAATCCCATCAATATTGTTAATATTTGTTTCATAATTTGGTTTAGGCAATGGTGTTAAATCTTTATCATGTAATGGGTATTTTAATGCAATATCTGAACAATTTTGTATAAAAGAATCTTCTTTTGAATATACTTGTCTATTATGAATATTATAATGAGTTTTATGTTCAGTATCATTGTTTAAAGTTCTAACATCGTAGTTTTTTATTTTTTTATTTTCATCATATATTATGTCATTACTTTGAATTTTTTCGGCATCATAATCCATGTAGTTATATTCTTTGGTTTTGAAATCATATTCTATGGCTTTATTACTTCCGTTTTTAAAATTTTGTAATTTAAATTTTCTTTCTGGAATTTCATTATCATACCAAGTTCCATATTCATATCCGTTTTCATATTTAACAGCTAAAATATGTTTTTTATTATCTTCTTTATTTAATGTTTGAGAAAAGATTTTTTCATTAGATTTTTTATTAATAATTTCATATTTATAACCATTATTTGTAGGAATGAATTTTTTTATTAAAGAATCATTTTCATCTATTATTTGAATTAGTTCTCCATTAGAATTATAAATTTTTTCTCCTTTAATAGTATTTATGTCATTTGAGAAATTTATTTTTTCAACTTGAGGTATGTCAAAAATATTATTTTTTTTGTTTATAAGCGCCATATTGTAATTTGCAATTGCTTCAGTTCCTTGAAGAGAACATTCTATAGGCTGAATAGGACAAGTAACATTTTCAGATGCTTTGAAACTTGGTGCTGGTGTTATATTAAAATTTTTAAAACTAATACCATTTATCATTTTTAACCTTCTTAAATATATAAAGAATTTATATCTTGAAAAATTGCAAAGTTTTAATAAATATTTACAAGTTTTTTAGCTTATGCATTTGCATATTGGGAGTTCTCATCAATACTTATTCTTACAAAATAAAAAAGACGATAACTAATGTCATCGTCTTTTTTATGGTGGAGGTTAGGAGATTGTCTTGACCTGTTCGCATTAAACGTGTCTTCGGATTTTGCTTCAAAGAACGTAAGTTCTTTTTGCAAAAATCCTTCGCACTCTGCTCACAGGTCGCTCGAACTCTTAAAATGTGCTTTCGCACATTGGGAGTTCTCATCAATTATAAATTAATAGGACAATGATAATAAGGGAACAGGGGCTGAAAGGTAAAACATGTTTAAGATAGAGCCTAATTTTTAAAATTGACAAAAAAGGAGCAAATTGGACTTTATTAGGTCATCATTGTCCTTAAAAATTTTTGATTTTGAAATTTGCTATGCCTGAAAGCTAAATATAACGGTTAAATTCGGATATTTTTCAAAAGTCCTAATAAAAGACAATAAGTCAAGGGGGAACTTAAGGAGGAACTAAGTTCCTTTATAATTTCAAACTCATTCCGATTTTAAGAACCGAATTGAAGTCAATAATCAAGTAAAAATAAAAATCAAAATAGCAATTTGAGGCAGATTTTACCTATAAAAATACAAAAATATAGAGAAGAATAGAAGAAAAAACGAGAAAAAAATTAAAAAATATTTAAAATGTCAAGACAAACAGACATTAATTATTTTTTTCACATCTTTCTACATAAGCTTTGTAATAAGCATTTAAAACTTTCTCTTTATCCGTAAAATCTTTTTCTAATATACTTTTTAGTTCTTTACAAGTTTTCAAAACTCTATCACTTTTAAATAAATCATTAAAGAAAAGTTCTTGAGTAGCTCTTATTTTATCCCTTATTAAAGCTTTCGGGTGTTCTGACTCAATAATCGGAAATACTGCTTCCAAGTAAGTTGAAAACGCACCTAATATACTTGATACACCTTGTATATTATCGGTGTCATTCAATAGGTTGTTTGTAATCGTATTATCGTTTATAAACATGCCACCTTTATCACAAAGTAACCAATCAAGAGAAATTCCGTAATTATTACATAACATAGTAGCTTTTTCTTTACTAAGTTCGGTTATTCCGTTTTCTACTCTGCTAAAATATTGTTTACTTACTCCTATACTGTCTGCAATTTCCTGTTGAGTAAGATTTAAAGATTTTCTGATTTGTTTAATTTTTTCGTTTTCGTTCATTTGGTAACCTAATCAATTGACAAAATTTATTTAATGTTTTATACTTTGTGTAAAATATATCATAAATTTTATTAAAAATCAACTTAAGCATTTACATTTGTTTAATAAAATCTATGATACGAAAATTAAATAAAACACCTTTAAAACTCCAATATTAAGGACTTTCGAGCTAATGTTGTGTGTGATTTATGGTGCAAATTTTGTATACCAAAATAGGAGAATAACATGAAAGACTGGTTGACAGTTAATGAACTTGCAAGAATACAAGGAGTAACTCCACGTGCTATCAGAAAAGGAGTTGCTAATAATAAATATGTTGTTCGCCAAGTCAACGGTAAGAAGGGTTTGATGTATGAAATATTTGTTCCTGCATTAAATGAAACGACTCAAAATTTAATCGATTTTGAGAAAAGTAAATGTGAAATTGAGAAAAATAGGGAACCTGTTTTGAGAAAAAACTCTATTACACCTCCTCATGCTCGACAAATTGCCTTAGCTCGATATGATTTAGTAAATCTATGGGTTGATTATAAGAAAATTTCTAAGAATAAAACTCAAGCAGGAAAAGAATTTATTGATATTTATAATGACGGAAAAATATATTCTTATCTGTTTAATATCTTAGGAAAAATCTCTATTGGAACTATTTATAGATGGCATAAAGCTATTAAAGGAAATGACGACTATACAAAACTTATTCCAAATTATGATTATGGAGAAAAAGAATCTAATCCTCAACTTACTCATGAAGAAGAATTAGTTTTCAAATCCTTATTATTAACTCCTAATAAAACAAATATAGGTAAAGCAACCAAACTTGCCAAATATATACTTGAAAAGAAAGGTTTGGAATCTCCAAGCAGTGAAAGAAATTTCAGAAGATATGCAGAGAATTTTAAACGTAATAATTATGATAAATGGATACTTGCAAGAGAAGGACAAAAAGCTTTAAGAGATAAAGTTCAACCATACATAATAAGAGATATTTCAAAATTAGAAGTCGGAGATGTTTTAGTAGCAGACGGTCACAGATTATCTGTTCAATGTTTAAATCCGTTTACGGGAAGACCTTGTAGACCGACTTTAATCGGTTATCTCGATTGGAAATCAACAGCTTTAGTTGGCTATGAAATTATGCTTGAAGAAAACACTCAAGCTATATCTTCAGCTTTAAGAAATTCTATTATTAATTTAGGAAAAATTCCTAAAATTTGTTATCAGGATAACGGGAAAGCTTTTCGAGCTAAATTTTTCACCGGAGATTTACACGAAAGCGGTATTAACGGCTTATTTAATAAACTTGATATTACACCAGTTTTTGCTCAACCTTATAATGCAAGAGCAAAGGTTATAGAAAGATTTTTCAGAGAACTGCAAGACGGGTTTGAAAGGTTATTACCTTCTTTTGTCGGTTCGTCAATAAAAGACCAACCTGCATATATGAAAAGGAATGAGAAATTCCATAAAGAACACCATATTCAATTTATACC
>CALVAL010000020.1 GCA_944325535.1 Candidatus Gastranaerophilales bacterium | reverse complement strand
TTGGGGAGAGTTAGAGTGGGGAATATATTTTATACCTAAAAACTTCTTTTATATAAAATAAATTTCTTTGCTTGATTATTTATATTATACTACTCCCCATCCCAGCCTTCCCCAACAGGGGAAGAGGTTTTGAATATGTAGTATCCCCCTGAAATGTCCCCCCCAAAAGTGGACAATTAACTCGCTAACAAAAAATCTCTATATTCTTTTATTAAAAAACAAAATTGCAAATTCCCTCCCCTAATGGGGAGGGATAGGGTGGGGTATAATAATTAATAAAATATACAAAATAAACCATTGAAGATAATTGGAAAGTGGAGCCGTTTTATAAACATTCTTCTAGGACTTGTAATATTTTTGAGTAAACACCTTCAATATTTTTATCAATTTCATTGTTCCAAAATCTTAGTACTTTATAACCTTTTGATTCTAGATATTCAGTCCTTTCTTTATCAGCTTGAATATTTTCTTTAGTATTATGTTGACCGCCATCTACTTCTATTATCAGTTTCTTTTCTCGACAGATAAAATCTACAATATATTTCCCTATTGGATACTGCCTTCTAAATCTAAAATTATTTATCGCCCTTTTTCTGATTATCTGCCAAAGCTTTCGTTCTTGGCCTGTCATATTATAGCGTAAATATCGGATTAATGAGAGTTTACTATTCATAAATTCATTTTAACATGTATTATAAAAACTTGAAACGATTGTTCCCCATCCCAGCCTTCCCCCAATAGGGGAAGGTGAAATATTCTTGCCCTAATAAAGTATAATATTTTTATCAGAATAATATTATAAATTCTCTCCCCAGTTGGGGAGAGTTAGAGTGGGGAATATATTTTATACCTAAAAACTTCTTTTATATAAAATAAATTTCTTTGCTTGATTGTTTATATTATACTACTCCCCATCCCAACCTTCCCCAATAAGGGAAGGGGTTTTGAAAAGTATATTATAAATCTGTTCCAGAACTGGGGAAGGAGAAAAAAAGGTAAGCTATTAAAGCTTACCTTTTTATGTTGTTGTAAAATAAGTTTCATTAGTAATTAAAAATGTTACACATTTTTAGATTTATTAGACATTGATAGTCCGATTAAAGCACCTGCTGCAGCAACTCCACCGATTACTAAAGCTTTTGCAGTACCGCTCATACCTTTTACTTTGCCATTCAAATCAGCTACAAGCTTATCTAATTCACCTTTCGCTTTTTCTACAGCTTCTTGAGCAGTCTTTTTAGCAGTTTCATTAACTTTACCTTTTTCAGCAATAACTTTATCTAAATCGCCCTTTGTTCTTTCTACTGCATCAGTTAAAGACTTGCTTAAATTCTTGTCAGCATATTCTTTAGCTTGTGCTTCAATTTGTTCAGCAGTTAAATTTCCACCTTTTTCTTTAAATACATTAGGGAATTGCTCTGTTAATTTTGCCTTTGCTTTTGCTAAACCTTTGTCATTAGCTTTTATATCAGCAATTTTATCATCTAATGTTTGAATTACAGTATTATTTTTTACACAATTATCAATTTGTTCACTTAAATTTTTCAATTCTTTATTATATGATTCTGCGATTTTATTACGTGCTCCTGCGATCTCTAATGCTTTTTTAGGATCTGTAATTGAACCATAATTACCATTTAATAAAGAAGGCATTGCTGGAGTTGTACCAGCTTTTTCAGCAGCTTTTATTGTGTCATTTAATACTTTTATATCTGCTGCAAACCCTGTCTTTGCTTTTCTACCAGTACCAACTGTCAATCTAGTTCTATTTGCTTCTGTAATAATTTCACTCATATCTAATACATTTGTTGTTGCGTTATAATAGCCAGATTGAGTTGCTAAACCTTTTTCAACAGTTGCTCCAAAATCATTCAAGAAAGTATGTTTCTTCTTTTGTAGTAATACAGATTCATGTGCATTTGTAAATAATTCATCAGCATATGCTATACGCTTTTCAGAAACTAATTTTTCTTGTTCTTCTACAAATTTATTTAGATCTTCTATTTTGTATTCAACATAAGTTGTTTTTGGAGAAGGTCTTCCAGTTGCAGGGTCTATTAGATTAATAGGTTTTCTAGTATACCCTTTGGCAATAGGAGTCTTCGAATCAACCTCTGAAGCAAATTCTAAATATTGCTCGGGTTTTAATTTTGCAGATGTAAATTCTGGATATTCCACATTAGCAATATTTAATGCTGCTTGATATTGAGCTGTTGGAACTTCATGTTTAAAACCTGGTAAACCTCTTAATTCTGTACGTTTTGCAAATATATCATTAATATCATCTACAGATGTAGATGCATAACGACTATATTGTGAATCTAGGTAATTCTTTATTTGTAAATGTTTATTAGAACGCTCTGCTCCAATACCAGTTGATATTGATGTATTTAGTCTTGCTTCTGCATTATTATAGTCACGAATTAAATCATCATAGACTTTTCTTATATCACTTCTATCAGATTTAGTAAATGGTTTACCTGTTTTCACGTTTGTATCAGGATATTCGCCTAATTGATCAAAAGTCAATAACTTAGCTTTACCACTACCTGAATTATTTCTTTCTAAAGCAGATTTCTTTTGTTCAAATAACTTGTTATAAGCATCTTCTTTAGCTTTTAAAGCCTTATCATAGTTTTGCTGCTCTATTGCATTTTTATCAATTTGAGGTTTACTAGCTTCTGCTAATTCTTTTTCAGCTTTTTCTACTGCATCTTTTTTAGATGTTAATTCCAACTTATCTTTTTCGTTTGCATCTTTTACAAGATCTTCATAAGATTTTGCAGAACCACTTCCTTTGTACAATGCTGTTGCTCCCCAACCTGCAGCAGCACCTACTGCAGCACCACCTAATGTATATGGTACAGTATTGTTTTTCTTTTGTACCTGTTGCATTTGTGGATTTACCCCTTGAATTGTTAATTCATCTGTCATAACTAATTACTCCTATATTTTACAACTTACTTTACTATTAAGTTTACTATATTCGTACCATAATCCCATTGATTTAATACATCTTATATATCTAAACACACAAACGAAATAAAAATTGCTACTTATAAGCCTTAAAAATTTTTAAGTTTTTTACTTCAATTCCTAAAACTATTATATTCACTGAATTATAGCGTGCAAACTTATCTTTACAAAAGTTAATATTTGGTAAAAATGATTAGTGACTAGTGAATAGTGATTAGTGAGTAGTGAATAGAAATTATTATTAAATTTCTTCTCAACTACTAAACTTATAAACTTATAAACTTATTTACCCTCCCCTGTTTACATTTACCCCTGTTTGTCATACACTAATAGGGTTAAAAGACTATTAAGAGGAGAAAATATATTATGACAAATAGAGTTCTATTATGTATTATGGATGGATGGGGTTTTTCTCATGGTTCTGAAAAATATGATGCAACAAAGCTATCTCATCCTGTGAATGTTCCTGAACTAATAAAAGATTATCCTTCTATTAGAATTCATGCAGATGGTGAATATGTAGGATTACCAGCTGGGCAAATGGGAAACAGCGAGGTAGGTCACTTAAACTTGGGTGCTGGAAGAATTGTTTATCAAGATTTATCAAAAATTAATAATGCTATTAAAGATGGCTCTTTCTTTAAAAACGAAAAATTTTTAGAAGCAATTAATCATGCTAAAAAGAATAATTCTTCTTTACATATTTACGGGCTAGTATCAACAGGTGGTGTTCATTCATCTTTAGATCATTTACTTGCATTAATCAAGCTTGCTGCAGATGAAGGACTTACTAAAGTGTATGTTCATGCATTCCTCGATGGCCGTGATACTCCACCAGCTAGTGCTTGTACTTATTTAGAAAAAGTAGAAGCAGAGCTTAAAAAATATAATTTGCCTCATATCGCGACTATTATTGGCAGATACTACATAATGGATAGAGATAACCGTTGGGATAGAGTAGAAAAAGGCTATAACTGCTTATTATTAGGTGAAGGAGAAAAAGCTAGCTCTGCTATTGAAGGTGTTAAAAAATCCTATGATAAGGGTGAAACTGATGAGTTTGTTTTACCAACAGCAATAGGAACTGATGAAGAAATTAAAGCTAGCAGAATTAATGATAATGATGCAATTATTTTCTTTAACTATCGTCCTGATAGAGCAAGAGAAATTACTAAGGCAATAAATTTTGCAGATTTTGATGGTTTTAATCGCAAGAAAGTTCTAAAAAATATTTATTACTGTACAATGACTAGTTATGAAGCTACATTCACATTCCCAGTAGCATTTCCTAAAACAAAATTAGTAAATATTTTAGGTGATGTATTAGAAGCTAATGGAGTAAATCAATTTAGAACTGCAGAGACTGAAAAATATGCTCATGTTACATTCTTCTTTAATGGTGGTATTGATGAGCCTAAACCTCATGAGACTAGAAAATTAGTTGCATCTCCTAAAGTAGCTACTTATGATATGCAGCCTGAAATGAGTGCATACGAGGTTTGTGATAATGTTTTAGCTGCTATAGATAATAAAGATTACGGATTTATTCTAGTAAACTTTGCAAATCCTGATATGGTAGGTCATACAGGTGTTATTGAGGCAGCGACTAAAGCTTGTAGAGTTGTTGATGAATGTGTAGGAAAAATTGCACAAAAATGTAAAGAGGCAGGAGTTATAATGGTGCTTACTGCTGACCATGGTAATGCTGAGACTATGGTTGATGAATCTACCGGCAAGCCACAGACAGCTCATACAACTAATGAAGTTCCATTTGTTATTATTAATGGACCTAGCGGTTTAACTTTAAAAGATACAGGTGCATTATGTAATGTAGCTCCTACAGTTTTAGAGTTAATGGGTATAGCTAAACCTGCAGAAATGGATTGTGAAAGTTTAATAAAATAACAATCATTAAGCCCTCTCCTTTTTTAGGAGAGGGAACTATTAATAGAGAGGACTTATGACAGAGACTTTACCTTTAGATATAGATTTATCACTTAAAAAGAATAATGTAGATGAATTCTTTTATAATTTAAGCGAAAATCCTAATGGATTTAAAAATAAAGATTTTAGATATACTTTGAGTTTAATTTATCAGCTTGTGGAAGATGAATTTGAAGGGATCTTTTTATCACCAAATTCACCTGTTAGAAATACTGATTTTTTCCTTATAAATGAAGGTACTGAGACTAATCCAAAGTTATCTTTTTTTATAACACCTACAAATAATTTTCAGTTTTATTTAAAATCTAAAGGATCTATGTTTAGATTCTCTCCAAAAGAAGTAAATGGACAAATTGGCTATGTTATGCCTCTTGACTTAGTTCTTGATTACTTTGGCGGTTTTGGTGAAATTGTCGATTTTTCATCTTTAACAGAGACATTCGCCTATTTTAATAAGCTTACCCATTTTGTAATGAAGCTTATAGAAAAACTATATTTCATTCCTACTGTACATAAAAGAGAAGGTGCTGGCGGAGGATTTTTTAGAATTGTATATGAGCCGATTGTATCCAATAAAGAATCTGCAAGGATTATTAACGAGCTTGAAAAAAATCTACCAGAAAATCTTTTCATAAAAGGAATTAAACCAAAAGATTTTGTAGAAAGATTTGTAAGAGAGTATTTAAATTATCTAGTATATAAATTTTTAGGAATAAAAGCATATCGTTTTAAGGATGTAAAATCCGGACATTATATGCTAAAAGATTTAGAGCAAAAAGCTTGTTTAAAAGGTAAAGATTTAGCAGAAAATTTTGCTCAATGGTTTGATGAATTATATTTAGGTAAATATGATTTGATACCATTTTTTAAAGTCAATAAATTAAGTGATGATGAGTTTGAGCTTAAAATTCATATAAAAAATAGAAACAATAATGAAACGATATTAATAGATGACTTGTACCATAAAGATGAAATATGGGGATTAAGTACTGAAGATATCGGAAAAATCGTTGAAAAGCAACTTAATTATGCTCTAAGGTATATGCCAGAGTTGGAGAATTTATTTGAAGATGAAGATAAGCTTGCATTGAATTTAAACTTGAATGAAGTATACAAAATTATTGCTCAGACTGCTTATTATCTTCAAAAAGCTCAAATTGAAGTCATTTTACCAGAAGAATTAACTAATATTATTATTCCAAGAGCTTCAATAAATGCAAAAGTAAAGGCGGCACGCTCTGACGATTTAATGAATATTTTCAACACAGTATCTAGTAGTGCAATTTCTTTAGATGATATTTTAGAATTCTCATATGAAGTATCATTAGGCGATGAAAAAATTTCGCTTGAAGAATTTAATAAATTAGTAAGCGAAAGTAATGGACTTATTCAATATAATGGTAAATACATTTTAGTTGATAAAGCAGAAGGTCTGAAACTAATTGAACAGATTAATAATGCTAATCATAAGAAAATGACGAGATTAGAACTTATTCATGCATCTATGTCAGGTCAATTACAAGACTATGATTTTAATTATGATGAAGCATATGCAAATGTCATAAAGGATTTTGCAAAACCTGTTGAAGTAACACAACCAGAAGGTCTGAAAGGTGATTTAAGACCTTACCAGAAGACTGGTCTTAAGTGGCTTTGGACCAATGTATCAAAAGGATTTGGCTGCTGTATGGCAGATGATATGGGGTTAGGTAAAACTATTCAGGTAATAAGTCTTATACTAAAACTTAAAGAAGAAAATAAGCTAAAAAATCCTGTACTTGTAATTTGTCCTACAACTTTAATGGGAAATTGGATGAAAGAATTACAATTATTCGCTCCAGATTTAAAAACAGAAACTTATCATGGCCTTGATAGAAAGTTAAATCTCAAGTGTGATGTTATTCTAACTACATATGCAATTATGAGAATTGATGTAGAAGAAATGAAAAAGAATAGTTGGGGAATGATAATTGTAGATGAAGCTCAAAATATTAAAAATCCAGATACAGCTCAGACTCTAGCTATAAAAGCATTAAAATCAGATATAAAAATAGCAATGACAGGTACACCTGTAGAAAATAGATTAACAGAGCTTTGGAGTATTTTTGATTTTATCAATAAAGGTTATCTTGGCTCTTTAAAAGAGTTTCAAAAAAGCTATGCTGTGCCTATTGAGCGTTTTAAAGAAAAATCAAGAGCTTCAAAGTTAAAGCTTTCAGTTTCACCTTTTGTTCTAAGAAGGCTGAAAACCGATAAACATGTAATTTCTGACTTACCTGATAAGATGGTTATGAATGATTACTGCTATTTAGCAAAATCTCAAGCTATTTTATATGAAAAAACTCTTAATGAGATGATGGAAAAGATAAGTGGTTTTACAGGGGTAAACAGACGAGGTAATATTTTCAAATTAATTACCGCACTAAAGCAAATCTGTAACCACCCTTATCAATTCTTAAAATCAGGAGAAACATCAAAAGAGCTTTCAGGAAAGGCTGAAAAATGTGTTTCATTGGTACAAAGTATTATAGAAAATAATGAAAAAACTCTAATTTTTACTCAGTATAAAGAAATGGGAGATTTATTAGTTAAAATACTAACTGATGAATGTAACTCAGAACCATCATTTTTCCATGGTTCATTAACAGTACCTCAAAGAGAAAAATTAATAGAAGATTTTCAAGAAAATAATGATAGAAAAATTATGATATTATCATTAAAAGCTGGTGGAACAGGGCTTAACTTAACAAGTGCAACAAATGTTATTCACTATGACTTATGGTGGAATCCTGCAGTTGAAGAACAGGCAACAGATAGAACTTATCGTATAGGTCAAGATAAAAATGTTATGGTACACCGCTTGATTACATTAGGAACTTTTGAAGAAAAAATAGATGAAATGCTAAAATCTAAAAAAGAGTTAGCTGATCTTGCTGTTTATGAAGGCGAAAAAATTATTACAGAGCTTTCAGATCAAGAGATTTACGATATTTTCTCTTTATCAGCGGGCTAAATTTAAGGAGTATATGTGCCGTTATTAAATTCTGATGAAATATTAAAAATATTACCAACTCTATTCGAAATAAATCTAACATCGGATAGGGTTGGGGTTAATATTTTTAGAAAACTGGAGAAAATTTTTCAATTTGATAATGCATTTATTTATTTTGCAAATCCTGACAGTTTACAGTTGAAATATTCTTATAAAAGTTCTTTAGACTTGCAAACCGATAGTACTTATAAAATAAATCCTAATCTAAAAAAATTTATTTTTTCTTGTACTGGAGCAATGTTTGATTCTAATAGTGATTTAGTAAAATTACTTCGACTAGATGAATTGGAACAAAATTCTTATATTATATCTAAAATTTTAATAAAATCGACTGTATTTGGAATTATTATTCTTACCAAAAGAGAAGCAGATTTCTACAATAATACAGACTTAGAAGCCCTTGATGCTGCGTCAGCAATACTTTCATACATTTTAAAAGATATGGAACTCTCAAATGTATTCAAACTGCAATTAAAGGCTCTAAAAGACGGTATTAATGAGAAAAATAAAGCTTATAAAATAATAAAAGATCAAAATGAAAAAATTCTAGAGGCTGATAAAGTTAAAAATGAATTTTTAGCAAATATTTCGCATGAGTTAAGAACACCTTTGAATTCGATATTAGGATTTGCAGATATTTTAGGTGCTAAATTGTATGGAGATCTAAACCATAAACAAGATGAGTATGTTAATGACATAAAAATATCAGCAACTCATCTTTTAGGTATGATTAATGAAATACTTGATATGTCAAAAATCGAAGCAAATGCTATGAAAATCGTGAAAAGTAGATTTTGGATATCAAGAGCAATAGATGAAGCTTGTAACATACTGCAGCCACTTGCTCAGAAAAAAAATATAAAAATAAATAAAGCTATACAAAGCGATTTTGAAGTTTTTGCAGACTATACTAAAATTCAGCAAATTATCTATAATCTTATGAGCAATGCTATAAAATATTCTCCTGAAAATGATGAAATAGAAATTGCAGTCGTATATGATGATAAAACATATAAGATAGCTATTCATGATAATGGAGTTGGAATAGATAAAAAATACCACGGAAAAATTTTTGCAAAATTTGTGCAATTAGATTCTGCTTATACCAAAAAAGAAAGTTCAACAGGACTAGGACTTACTATTACAAAAGAACTAGTTGAATTACACGGTGGTAAAATTTCATTAATAAGTGAAATTAACAATGGGTCAACTTTTATTGTTGAGCTTCCTTTTTAGCTAAATCGCTGTCGAAATAACCTGCAATGTACTTAAATGTATTTAATGCTGTATTAATATTCATAGTTCGAGGGGTATTACTACGTTTTTCTTTTACAGTTATCGTATATTTATCTAAGTCTACATCTTCTAAAATATATACATGCCAAGTTCTTCCATCAAGCATTTTAGGACCAGTACCTATTACAAAGCTATGATTTTTTTCTTTATCCATTCTTTCAAAAAGAGGCATAACCTTATCTTTATATCTGTTTAAATCGAAATTAAGATCCTGTTCGGCGATAACTGTAGGTTTTACTCCAGTTAGAACTTCCATAAAATGGGATGGAGAATTTTTTTCAAATGAATAATCATTAAAAGTATCTGCAAGCTTACAAATCCAAGGCTTAGATTTATGCTTGTTTTCATACATATCAACAGTAATATCCATGCTTCTTATAATTTCATTTGGTTGATTTTTATATAATTTTTCATAACCTTCAATTACCGCATTTGTAGGGATAGTATATTTTTCTTTTTCTCCGCTTTTATTGTATAAATAACAGTTAATTAACTTAGGATTTTTATCATCATAATGTATTTGTTCTTTTAAAACATTTCTGCCATTAGGAGTGTGTGACAATGTTTCTAATGTTGTCATCAAATAACAATCACTAAAATATTGTTTTGAATTCTTAAAATTATCAATATCTTTGTCAGAAATTGATGCTTTAAAATTAATATTATTTATACAATTTACACGACTTAGCATATATATATTAAATTCAAAAAACATTAATTATTAATAATTTATTTCAAAAATGTTACAATTATTAAGTGAATTTAAGGGAAGGCTTTATGGCAAATATATCAAAAATATTAATTGGTTCAGACCATGGCGGGTATAAATTAAAAATTGAGATTATAAAACATTTAAATTCTATGAATATTGAAGTAAAAGACTTTGGATGTTATTCAGAAGAAAGCTGTGACTATCCAGTAATAGCTAAAGCAGTAGCAGAAGCTGTTCAAGAATCAGGCATACCTGGAATACTAGTCTGTGGCACAGGTATTGGAATGTCTATTGCAGCTAATAGATTTAATGGTATTAGAGCATCTCATTGTACAGATACTTTTACTGCTAGAATGACAAGAATGCACAATGATTCGAATATTCTTTGTCTTGGAGAAAGAATAACAGGTATTGGGCTTGCTCTGGATATAGTTGATATATGGTTAAAAACTGAATTCGAAGGTGGAAAACACTTAAAAAGAATAAATATGTTATAGTTTGGAGAAATAATGGAAAAAGAAAATATTTCATCATATAAATTTGCTTGTGCAGTTGCAAGATTCTTAGATGATAAAATTGCTAAAGATTTATCAATACTAAATATAAGTAATGTATCATCATTTGCAGATTATTTTGTAATTTGCTCAGCTCAAACTAATACTCAAGTAAAAGCACTTACTGAAAACCTTAGTGAAAAAGTTAAATCAACCTTTTCTAGATTGCCGCTTGGCCGAGAAAATGATATAAAAAATCGTTGGAACCTTATTGATTATGGTGATGTAGTTGTACATATTTTACATCAAGATGAACGTGATGCTTATGCTATTGAAAAGTTTTGGAATCACGCCTTTAGTATACCAAGAGAGACATGGTTAGAAGAATCAAAAGAATACTCTGAATATGAAAATATTGAAAGATAGTTAATATGGATAAAAAAGAATTAAATAAAGCAATAGAAAAAACTGTATTAAAAATGGCATTAGAGCCAAAAAATATTGAGAATTATCATGAACTTGCTAAATATTATGCAATGGATAATCAATATGAGAAAGTTATTTCTGTATATGAAAGTCTGTTAGAAATCGATCCTAAAGATTTGCAAACTTTACTTAATCTAGGTAGTATTTGGTACTACTCTAAAGATTATAAAAAAGCTTTAAAATATTTTAACCAAGCGATGATAGTTAATCCTAGCAACTATCTTGTATACTATAATCTTGCTAATACTTATGCAGAGCTTAAAAATTTTCCAAAAGCTTTACATTATTATAATAGAACATTGGATTTTAACTCTCAGGACCCAGAAGTTTATAATGCAATTGCACTTTTATATCATGATTTTGAGGACTATGTTGAATCAAGAGCTTATTATGAAAAGGCTTTATCAATAGATCCTAATAACTTAACAGCATTAGTAGATTTAGGAAATGTATGTTTTAAATTATTTGATTATAATAAAGCACTTGAATATTATTATAAAGTATTTGACTTAGCTCCTGATAATAAAACTGTTGCATTATGTATAGCAAACACCTTAGCTGCTAATAAAGATAAAGATAAGTGTTATAACTACTTTGAAAAAGCTATTGCTATTCCTGGTGATAATTATAAGGCTTATATTTGTTATGCAATCGCAAAATCTGATTTTAAAGATTACGAGGATGCTATAGAGCTTTATAAAAAAGCTATAGAAATAAATCCAAAAGAAGCTAATGCATATATTTTGACAGGGAACTTATATTCGAATCTTAAAAAGTTTAAAGAAGCAGAAGAACAATATAAAGAAGCTCTTAAAATTAATAAGCTTGATCCTAGTATATTTGTTCTAATTGCAAATGTATATTTCATGAATAATGAAATTGAGCGTTCTATATATTCATATAGAGCTGCTGTAAATATGAGACCTGAAAATGATGAATACAAATTAGTATTCATACAAGTACTAGAAGATTTTATAGAAGAATATAGAAAGGATGATATAATTGCGACCTTCTAATGAAATATATCCAATCGAAAAAATTATATCTGCAGCATCTTATTTAACAGCAGGATTTGCCGGCTTTATTTGGCTGATAATAGCTGCAATATTAAGAAAAAGAGTTACTCCTTTTTTAATGTACCATATTTTGCAATCAATTTTTCTTTCTATATTATATTTCTTGCTAGTTACATTTGCAGAATTAATATATGTGATTTTATATAGAATTCCATTAATCAATGCAATTCCATATTTTATAAATATGCCATTACCATTTTTATTTAATTTATCTATAATTCAGGCCATAACTACTGCGATTATATTATATCTTGCAATAACATCAGCAATGGGAATTTATAGCTACTTACCTTGGGTCTCTGATATTATTAATATTAATACAGGAAGAAAATAAGCTATACATATATTATAATAACTGTAGCGCAATACTAGGAGTTTGATTTGCATTTGCTAACAGCGTAGCTGCTGCTTGTTGCAAAATTTGATTACGAATATATTCACTAGATTCTTCTGCAATATCAGCATCTCGTATTGTTGACTGCGATGAGGTCAAATTCTCTATATTTATTCCTATTGATTCTATTACAGACTCTAACCTATTTTGTACAGCACCAAATTCTGTCTGCTTAGCAGAGACTGTAGATAGCATTTTATCGATTTTATCTAGCATACCTATATTTTCAATATTAGAACTTAGCCCACTTAGTCCAAAACCAATTGTAAAACTCAGCCTTGATGAATCTGATGAATCTATTCCTACTTGTAACCCAATTTCTTCTGGCATTTTTGCAATAATATTTGTAGCTATTATTTTATTTCCAGTACCACTATAAGCTTTGATATCAGGATTTATTGTTGCATCATATGTTACATTTGATATTGTAACATCATATTCAGCACCTAAAGCACCACCACCATTAGAGCCAAGTATTGTTCCGACATAAACATTATCAGCACTACTCACCTTAGACGATGTATAGCAATTCTCAATTGTAACAGGACTATATACATTACCAACTCCTGCATCACTAGCAGCGCCTACAATTCCACCAGCAACAGCTGCTATTCCAGTATTAACATCTACAAGATTATTGACAACACTACCTACTGAAAAAGTATTAGATATAGTCCCCCCTTCCATTAATCCTACTATTCCACCAATTGCTCCAGCTTCAGCATTAATATCTACATCTGACCAGCAGCTATCTATACTACCTCCTCCTGTCATGTACCCAACCAGCCCTCCGAAGAAATAAGAAGAGCCTGTAATACTACCAGTTGCATAACAATTCACAATATTTGAACTTATTGCTCCTGGCGTAAGAGGAGAGTTTAGTTCAGCAATACTTACATTCTCAAGCCCAAGATTCTTTATTTGTGCATTCGTAATGACACTAAACAAACAGTCACTTAAATTCGATATTTTATACCCATTACCATCAAATGTACCTGAAAATTCAAAAATATATTCCCAATTAACACCCGACATATCAATATCATTAGCTAGTACAAATTCTCCCCCCTTAAGCTTACTTGAGCCTGATTTCCCCATCTCTGCTAATTTGATTAGCTCTTCTTTTGTAGAAATGCTATATGTACCACTTGTAACATCTTGAGTAGGATCCAAATCCGCTACAGAGGTCATTGTTGAAGTATCACGATGAACTACATCTTTAATAAACCCATCTGAGTTTGTTTCAATTTTTACTCCATTTATTTCTGGAGTTTTATCTCCAAATAACTTTATTCCATTATATTCTGTATTAGCCATAGTACGTTCAATTTCACTAACTATTGCATCGGCTTCTTTTTTCATCGCAGCAATTGAGTCTGCACCATAAGTTCCATTTGCAGCTTGTTCAGTCAAAGCTCTCAATCTTGCTAAGCGGTCGTTTATCAAATCCAAAGATTCTGATGCTGTACTTACCATATCCAACCCCATTGTTGCATTGTCTAAGGCTACATCATATGAAGAAAGCTTGGAGCCCATATTTAACGATATTGAATACCCTGCGGCATTATCCTTTGCATGATTAATTTTAAAGCCCGTCGTCATTCGCTCTATGGCTTGATTTAAGCCATTCGTTGAATTAAGTAGGCTTTTTTGCACTATTAGGCTAGAGAGGTTTGTATTAATAGTCAAGCTCATATACAGCCTCCCAGCACAAGCTGACCTCTACTCGGCTTTGATGTTGCTTTTTTTTAGCGCATCGGAGTAAGGTATATTTCGCAAATATACTTTTTGAGCTCATTTCTTGCACGTACACGTCCCTAAAACAAGAATTTTATCTATTAATAGTATATTTTATATATTCCACTTTTGTACAATTTTGTAACATTTGTTATATATTTTATTTACAAAAATTTATAAAACCATGGCAAGTATCATTAGCAACATAGCACCAATTTCCATTACAGTTGACATTCTTTGGCTGAATTTATTTGAATCATATTTAGCAGAAGACTTTTGGGCTTGATTTACACTATTTAGTCTTTTAATCCTTGTAGTTGTATCTTCATTAGAAAATTCTGTACCGAATGTTTCATATTCCATTTGTGCTAATTCATCATTTAAATTAGGGTTATATGAAAAATCAGCAGCACCACCTGTTGAATCGCCATAGTTTACATATGGTCTTGTATAATTTCTCTGTCCAAATGGCATTGAAAATCTACTTTGGCTCGTACCTGCTAAATCTAGGGAATTTAACGCATTATCATCATAATAACTACCATTATCATAACTTCTATCGCCGAAAAAACTCTCATTACTATTTTGAGCTATAGTTTCTGGCATAACTTTAGCTTTTATTCTATCCATTCTCGTAGAATAATCATCTACATCATAAATTTTACCAAATAATTTTCTTTCAATAGTTACAATTCTTGTATGTAAATCTCTATTTTTATATGTCTGATTAAATAGTTTTTGCTCTATTTCATTAACAATAGGATAATTTACACTGCTATCAGCAATAACTTCATCATCTTCTTTAAAACTATCTTCAACAGGAGGAATTTCTAGTCCAATAACATCAGCTGAAATATCAGCTGATAGCTTTTTTATTCTATTATTTACATCACCAGTTGAGACTTTTCCATAAATACTTCTTTCTAGTCTTTCAACACGTTTTTGTGATGAATCTTTAGAGTAGTCAAAACCATATAATTCATTTTCTATTTTAGATAGTGTAGATACATTTGTAGCTGCATATACAGGCAAATATAATACACAAAAAGAAGATATGTAAGTAATTATGAATAAGTAAGTTAATATTTTTTTCATAGTAGTACCACCTTGATACAACTATAAAATGTGTATTAAATACTTACTATTCAACTATACAACATAATAAATTTTATGAATTTTAAATAAAATGTACTAATGATTTTGTGCAATAAATAATAATCATTAATAATTTATTCTAAGCTTAATTACTAAATATAGAGTCTTGCAAAATCTAAATCACTTTTTATAGTAATTTTAATATTAGTATAGCTTCCATTTACGATATATACAGGAATTCCAAGCTCTTCTAGCATCGATGAATCATCTGTAAAATTTCCATCACTTAAGCGAGAATGCGCTTCTTTTATTAACGATGTTCTAAATGCTTGAGGTGTTTGAGTATTATATAATTTAGAACGGTCAATGGTTCTTATTATTCTCCCCTCAGGATCGACTTCTTTAATTGTATCTGTAGTTTTTGTCATTACAGATACCGCATTTTTATCTACTACTAGTTCCATAACATAAGAAATTGTATCTTTTCTTATTAATGGTCTTGCTCCATCGTGTATTATTACAAAATCATTTTTTACTACATCCAAAGCATTAGAAACAGATTTCTGTCTAGAATTTCCACCCTCAATAATTTTAATTTTTGGATTTTGAAACATATCTTGTAGAACTGGAATTATTGATATATTAGCAGGTATAATTATTTCATCAATGTTATCAAAATCTATAAATTTTGAAACAGTCTCTTCTATTACAGTCTTATCTTTGATACATTCTAATAATTTATTAGTGTTTCCAAATCTCGAGGATGTTCCACCAGCAGTTATAATTACTGAAAATTTATTATCGTTCATATTTTCCTCCAAAATGGTCATAAAGGTTCAAATCTTTATAACTTCTAAATTCTTTTTCTCCAATTTTTATTATAAAATCATTTTTTTCAACGACTTCACCTAATACATAATAGTTAGATAAGCTTTTTAAAAACTCTTTCGGAACAGCCGCAACTATTTTATAATCCTCTGCTCCAAAACATCCATTAATATCATCTATAACAATTGAAACTTGACTAGACTCTGCAATTTTGAATAATGCATCTGCAAGCCCATCAGAAGTATCCATCATTGCATACTCAGATTCAATTTTTGATGCTATCATTTTGGCAAAATCATAATCTAAAATAGGCTTTTTATGTATTTCAATAACATCACTTTTTTTTATACCTCTTAAAAGTTGGTCTAATCCGAGTGAACTTTTACCAAAATCATTAACTGAATTTTTATTAACTATTATTGAATATCCCGACTTTGCAGAAGCTCTTGATGAAATTTTTCTCCCTTTATCTGTACCTATTGCAGCTATAGAAATGAATATTTTATCAGAACTGCCAGTAATGTCTCCTCCTACTATTTGGGCTCCATATAGAGCATCCTTGGCTCCTATATAAAAATCTTTGATAAAATAATTATTTATGTCATTAGGTAGTGACAGTGCAACAGTAATATACTTAGGCTCAGCTCCTGATGCTATTACATCGCTAATATTAACAGCCACTGATTTATATCCAAGCTCATAAGGAGTATACCATTCCTTTTTAAAATGAATATCCTCTACTAGACTGTCTTGAGTAATTACAATACCTAAATCTTTTAAATAAGCACAGTCATCACCTATAAATTCAGTTCCAATTTGCTCTTTAATAATATTTATAAAATCCAGTTCTTTCATATTTCCCTATTAAATAAAGCGGGCTTTAAAACCCGCTTTATTTTTATGTTCTTAGTTTTCTACTTTCTTTAATGTAGGGAATTCTATTACATCTCTTATAGTAGGCGAGTTAGTTAATAACATAACAAGTCTATCTATACCCATTCCCATACCTCCTGTAGGAGCAAGACCGTATTCTAGAGCATTAATATAGTCTTCATCAATTGACATAGCTTCTTCATCTCCATTAGCTTTTGCTAATGCCTGTGCTTCAAATCTATGACGTTGATCTATTGGATCTGTTAATTCTGAGAAAGCATTTGCTATTTCCCACCCATTGACACGAGTCTCAAAACGCTCTGTTAGTCTATCATTATCTCTGTGCACTTTTGCTAGTGGAGAAATTTCTCTAGGATAGTCAATAATATGAATAGGCTGAATTAATGTAGGTTCTACCTTATCTTCAAAGACAGCTTCTATAATTTGTCCCCAGTTCATTTCTTCATCAACTTCTACATGCATTGATTTAGCTTTATCATAAGCTTCTTTAGCTGTAAAGAATTCACCAAAGTCAACACCTGTGTATTCTTTTATAGCTCCAATCATTGTTTTTCTATCCCATGGAGGAGTTAAATCAATTTCATTTTCTCCATATTTGATTTTTGTTGTTCCTAAAACTTCTTGTGCAACATAAGCAACCATATTTTCTGTTAAAGCCATCATTTCATTATAATCAACATATGATTGATATAACTCTATCATAGTAAATTCAGGGTTATGACGAGTATCAATACCTTCATTTCTAAAACATCTTGATAGCTCAAATATCTTTTCACTTAATCCACCTACCATTAGACGTTTTAGGTGTAACTCAGGAGCAATTCTTAGAGTTAAATCCATATCCAAAGCGTTATGATGAGTAATAAATGGTCTAGCATTAGCTCCAGATGCTTGAGTATGTAGCATCGGAGTTTCTACTTCTAAAAAGCCTTGTTTTGTTAAATATTCTCTAACCTTTTGGATTATAAGACTTCTTTTTCTAAATGTATCTCTTGTTTTTTCGTTAACGATTAAATCTACATATCTTTGACGATACTTTGTTTCTGTATCAGACATTGTATGATAAGATTTCAATTGCTCTAGCTTTTCTTCACTTATTTGTTTATTAGGAAGTGGAAGCAAAGATTTTGATAACATTTTAAAAGTTTTAGCTTTGATTGATAATTCACCTCTAGGAGTTCTTCTTACAGAGCCATAGAAACCTAATATATCACCGATATCTACTAGTTTTAATGTTTTTACCATTTCTGGATCCATATTTTCTTTATGTGAGAAAATTTGAATTTTGCCAGAAGCATCCATCAAATCTATAAACATACCAGAGTTTCTTATTGCCATAACACGACCTGCTACAGAATAAAAATCTTCAGTTTCTTCTCCTGCAGGTAAATCAGCATATTTCTTCTGTAAATCAGCTGCATCTATATCCTTATCGAAAGAGTATGGATATGGATTAATTCCTTTATCAGCTAATTCTGCTAATTTTTGTATTCTATTTTGTCTTATAGTTTCTTTTGCCGATACTGGCTCATGTGTTTGTTGTGTCATTTATATAATCCTCTTCATTACTATCTTTCAATATTCTACCATAAACATATAGATTTGTTACTTCATAAAGCTTCATAAAAGGATTTACAAATAAAAAAAAATTTGCTACAATTCTATTGTTAATAGTTTCTTAAAAAAAGAACGGACAAACAATATCCCGTTCTTTTTTTATTAGGGGTAAATATCTTGAAATAAGATATTACCATACCACAAAATTCTTAAGAAGGAGTAGTATGAAACAAGATGTTAACAGATTTGAAATTTTAGAAAAGATTACACCACTAATAGAAAATACAGCTATGAGGTATAATCTTATTCCAATAGAAATTGATTTTTCAAAAGAAAATCACAAGTGGTTTTTAAGAATTTTTCTATACTCTTATGAAAAAGATATAACTCTTGATGATTGTGAAAATGTAACTAGAAGCCTTAATGACTATTTAGATGAGCTTATTCCTGTAAAATACTATTTAGAAGTATCATCACCTGGGCTTGAAAGAAAATTTAAATCAGATAAAGAATTTTTAATATTTAAGGGTAGGAGAATAAGCCTAAAATTAAAACAAGCCTTAGATGGAGAGTCAGAAAAAATTTTCAAAGGTGAAATTCTAGATTGGAATGAAAATGAGGGATTAAAATTTTTACGCTTTGAAGATGGTGAAGAACTTTTAATACCAAAATCAAATATACAATCTGCAAAATTATATATAGATTAAAGGAGAATAAAAATGATTAAAATCGGAACTGCATTATTTGAAGCTTGTGAAGAGCTAGAAAGAGAACGTGGAATATCAAAAGACGTATTAATCGCATCTTTATGTGATGCAATGGTAGCAGCTTATAAAAAACACATGCATGTTAAAGAAGCTGCTAATATAGAAGCAATTTTAGATGAACAAACTGGTGAAATTGGAGTATTCAGTACTAAAACTGTTGTAGAAACTGTCGAAGATCCTGATACACAAATTTCTTTGGAAGATGCTCAAGAAATAGATGAAGATGTTGAAATAGATGATGAAGTAAAAATCGAAGTTACACCTGAACAATTTGGACGTATTGCTGCTCAATCAGCTAAACAAGTAATTACACAAAGAATTAGAGATGCTGAAAGAAACAATATTTTAAATGAATTCCTTGAAAAGAAAGGTACATTAACTACAGGTATTATTCAAAGAGTTGAAAATAGAAACGTTATAGTTAATATTGGTAAGACTGATGCTATAATGCCTCAAAAAGAACAAATCCCTCGTGAATACTACAAGCCTGGTAATAGAATAAGAGTTTTTGTTCTAAATGTTAAAGAAACAAACAGATTACCTCAAGTAATCGTATCACATGCTCATCCTGAAATCGTTAGAGAATTGTTTGAACTAGAAGTTCCTGAAATTGAAGATGGAATTGTTGAAATTAAATCAATTTCTCGTGAAGCTGGTTTTAGAACTAAAATAGCAGTTTGGTCAAATGACCCTGAAGTAGATTCAGTAGGAGCTTGTATCGGACCTAGAGGTTCTAGAATACAAACTATTGTTGGAGAACTAAAAAATGAAAAAATCGATATCGTAAGATGGTCTCCAGATCCAGTTGAATATATTGTAAATGCTATTTCTCCAGCTAGAGTAGTATCAGTTGATATTATGACAGACGATGAAGAAACTAAAGATGCTTTAGTAGTAGTACCAGATGATCAATTATCACTAGCTATAGGTCGTGAAGGTCAAAACGTTAGACTTGCTCACAGACTAACTGGATGGAAAATAGATATAAAGAGCGTTTCTCAAATGGAAGATGAAGAAGCTTCTAGAGTATCTAATTATGACTACCAAGATGATATTCAAGAAGAAGAGGAACGTGCAGTTGATTCTGAAGAAATTCAAGAAGAAATAGAAGAAGAAATGAATCAACAAGAATATGATGAAGCTGATTTACAAGAGGATTCACAAGAAGAGACTTCTGAATCAGAAGAAATAGAGTAAAGATAAACTCTAAACAAACATAAATCAAAAACGGAGATTATTTAATCTCCGTTTTTGTTGTATCTTTACTATCATTTTCTTTTAATTTTAATTCAGCTTCTCTAGCCTTTAACATTGTCTGAATTATTTTATCATCCTGAGCTTGTTTTTTTATATCAGCAAATACAGCCTTTAGTTCCTCATCACTTAATCCTTGAGGAGCTTTCATGCATACAACAAGCTTTTCTTTTCTAAAAGTAAAATATGATGCAATTATTATTCCCCATAGTAATGTTCCTTGTATTAGACCTATTAATGGAATTTGAATCAAGTGCTTAGCAAATAAGTTCCATAAATTCATAGCAACCCAGCCTGGAAATACAATAAAACCTGCAAATAGACAGCAAGCAATCATTCCCAATATTAATATTCCTCTTATCCCTTTTACTTGTATTACATTAAAATTCTTTTTCATTTATTCTCACCTATTAAGTTCAAAAATTCTTCCTCATTCAATATTATAACACCTAAATTTTGAGCTTTGTCTAATTTTGAGCCAGGATTCTCTCCAGCTACCACATATGAAGTTTTTTTAGAGACTGATGACGATGTCTTACCGCCTTTTTGTTTAATTCTATCAGCAGCCTCATCCCTTGTCATAGATGCTAAAGTTCCCGTAAGAACAAAAATTTTACCCTCAAGCTCTGTTGTTTTATTTAATGATGTATTTTCAAAAGAAAAGCCTAACTGATTAAATTCCTCTATCATCTTCAAATTTTCATTATTTTTAAAAAATTCATAAACACTATTAGCAATTTTATCACCAATACCTTCTATTTTTGATAAATCTTCAATAGAAGCTTTTTGAATTGATTCTATATTAGGAAATTCTGTAGCCAAGATATCAGCAGTTTCTTTCCCGACATGTCTTATTGATAATGCCGTTAAAAATCTTGAAAATGGACGATTTTTACTCTGTTGAATTGAATTATAAATATTTGAAGCAGACTTTTCTTTTATTAAATCTAACTTTAGTAAATCATTCTCTTTGATTTTATAAAAATCTACAGGAGTTTTTACCATTCCTAATGAAAATAATTGAGAAATCACAGAAGGACCAATATAATCAATATCCATTGCCTCTTTAGACACCCAATATTCTAACTTAGCTTTTATTATTGAAGGACATTTATCATTAGAACAGTAAAAGCTAACTTCTCCATCCCGTTCTTCTAATAAAGAATCACATTCTGGACATTTTTTAGGTATTTCATATTTTGTTAAAGATTCATGTTCATCTGAATCAACTACTTTTATTACCTTCGGAATTATTTCAGCAGCTTTTTTTATTAAAACTCTATCACCTATTCTTACATCTAACCTTTTTATTTCATCAAAGTTATGTAAGCTGGCTCTAGATACGATACTGCCTCCCAATTGCACAGGCTCTAAAATTGCAACAGGGGTAACAGCACCAGTTTTACCTACACCTATTTCTATATCTAAAAGCTTAGTTGAAATTTCTTCAGGAGGGAATTTAAACGCTGTTGCCCATTTTGGAGCTCTCGAGGTAAAACCAAGCTCATTTTGACAAGCTAAGCTATTTACCTTTATTACAACACCGTCAGTAGCATAATCTAAATTAAATCGCTTTTCTTCCCATTCTTTACAAAAATCAATAGCTCCCTCAATATCTTTTACTAATCTTATATTAGGATTAGTTTTAAACCCTAATTTCTTAATATACTGAATACTATCCCAATGTGTTTTAGGAGCTAAATTGGCTTTTTCGATTATCGCAGTATATGTAAACATTGATAAATCACGCTTAGCAGTAATAGAACTATCTAATTGCCTTAAAGAACCAGCAGCTGCATTTCTAGGATTTGCAAAAGGCTTCTCCACATTCTGATTAAGTTTCTCAAAAGAAGATTTTGGCATATAAATCTCACCTCTTACTTCAACATCAGCATTTTCGAAGAGTTTAAGAGGAATTGCTTTTATTGTCTTTAGATTTTGAGTAATTTCTTCTCCAACAATGCCATCACCTCTAGTTGCACCTTTTACAAAAATTCCATTATGATATGTCAACGCGATAGCAAGCCCATCAATTTTCAGTTCACATACAAGCTCTTGATTTTGACCACATTCTTTAGAAACACGCTCATACCATTTTTTCAACTCATCATAACTATATGTATTATCTAAACTATATAAGCGATACTTATGCTTTACCTCTTCAAAGCCAGTGCTGATGCCTCCAACTCTTTGAGTTGGACTATCAGGAGTAATTAATTCCGGATGAGCTAGTTCTAACTCTTTTAATTCATCATATAATTTATCATACTCAAAATCACTTATTAAAGGATTATCAAGTACATAATAATTATAAGAATATCGATTTAGCTCATCCCTAAGATATTTGATTTTATTTTCTATCATCTAAACTCCGAATTACTGCAATCATTATCCAAAATAAAAATTGAATTTGTGGTCTGAAAAATACCGTATCAACAAACCCATGAATTAAAATCCCTGCTATGGAAATTAAACTAGCTAATACATATTTATTAGAAAGATTCTTTAATGCTTTTTTTATAATACAGAATAAAAATCCTACAAATGATAACAGGGCAAAAATTCCACTTTCTACAGCAATTTCAAGATAAATGTTATATGCACTTAGGGCATCAAACCCAGTTTTCATATATAATCCATATATTTCTCTAAAATTCTGATTTCCTACACCTATGCCTAGTAAAAAATTATCTTTAAACATATCAATACAAGAATGATATACATTAAATCTAAAAGAATTAGAACTATCACTTCTCATTGCAAAGATTGAAAAAATTCTTGCTCTAAGAGCTGAAATAGATACTACAATTGAAGAAACAGCTAAAAAACAAAAACCTACAAACATAGCAAATAATTTCTTTAATTTAGGCTCTAAAAATTTGTAAACAACTAGAGCTAGTATCATTACTTCAACAAAATAGCCAATGTAAGCACCTCTACACCCTGTAAGAACTAGTGCTATAGAAGCAAAAATTGCTAATGGTATTGCTAATTTCTTATCTAAAGTTATAAAAGCTGGTATCGTAGCAAGCATATATCCACCAAATAAATTCGGATTATATGGTTTTAAAGTCCCATAGACCCTTGTCATAACCTCTTCTGGATTTAATCTTGAAGTATCTTGCCAACCTGATATCTCATCTACTGAAGCAAAATTTTGCAAAAAAGCAATGATACTTTCGAAAGAAACGCATAGCGTAATCGCAAAAAATATATACTTAATTTTGTTTGTATTGTCTTTCAAATAATGTACTAAAGATACATAAAAGCCTAAATAAGTAAGAGTTTTAAAAAATCCTTTTAAACTTAAATAAAATAAGGAAGAACCCGCAACACTTATTATTACAATTATAAAATATAATAACAAAAACTTTTCAGAAGAGGAAAGTTCGAAAGCCTCACCCTTTTTAAATAAAAGTTTTATTATTGTCAATATTATTGCAAAGATACCAAAATATCCAATATAATCTGAAGGTGCAAATGTAGAACTTATGATTACACCTAAAATACAAAAAAATATAAGAGTATCTATATTTTTTAATAACAAACTTTTTTCATATATAGGATTTAATAAATTTTGAAAATAGGACAATACATTATTCAAAAACATATTTACTAACCTACTTGATTATTCTCACCAGCATCATTCACATTAACATCAGAAGACACTTTTACATCAGAAATAGTTCCATTAAATTTATAACTTTCACCTTCTAATGTAACAGGTAAGCCCATTTTTATCTTATTACCACCAACAACGGCTCCATCTTTAGTAATTTTAGCGGTATCAGATATCGTAACGACTGCATCATAAATAGCAGGTTGAGCAGGATCTTTTACTAAAATATATTGTTCCTTAGCTCTATTAGAAGGTAATGCAGTTTTTCTAGAATCAGAAATTACATCTACTACGTTTAACTCAGTATAAGGAACATTTCTTATAGTAATAAACGTTCTATCATTAGCTTTTATTGGAAATTCTTCACCTGTAACAGTCACTCCTCTTAAAAATACTTGGAATGTTATAGCAGAAGTTGCTTCTATTTGCTTATCAGCAGTCTGTCTAAAATGTTTAGTTGTAAAAAGCCCAATAAGCAAAGCAATAATAACTCCAACTAAAATAATTACATCAACAAAACTAATTTTTTTCATATTTACCTCATTAATATTCTAAATTTATATTTTCTGGAATTGCAGCTAAAATTTCTTGAATATTAGTAGTTGCACATCCAAACTGTTTAACAACAATACCTGCTGCAATATTTCCAATAATAGCTGCTTCAACAGGCTTTGCTCCTACAGCTAAAGAAAGCGTATAAAGAGCTGTAACAGTATCACCTGCACCAGTCACATCAAAAACTTCCGATTTATTAAAAACAGGAATATGAGTATATTTATCGCCATTATCCTCTATGACTACCATTCCATCAGCTCCACATGTTATTAAAACAGCTTCAGCATTAGTTTGCGACATCAAAATATTACCCGCTTTTTTAAAATCAGATTTATTCTTTAAATAAAATCCTACATGCTTTTGAGAATCTGGTAGATTTGGAGTCATTGAATAGACACCTTTATATCTATCTAAATTTCTTTGAGCATCAACAATAACTTTTTTACCATATTTATTAGCAGTATCAACTACTACTTTTATTATTTTATCTGTCAATGTCCCTATATGATAATCAGACAAAATAACAGCATCATGTTCTGGAATTAATTTAATTATTTTTTCAATTAATTTATTCTCGGTATCTTCAGAAATTGGAGCATTAGTCTGTCGATCTATTCTCACAATTTGTTGTGTTATAGAATGAGAACAAGAACCAGATATTCTAGTCTTAGTAATAGTTTTTCTATCTTTATCCACAACTAAAGAATCACAATTAATATCAGCCTTTTTAAAAGCATTTATTAAATCCTGAGCCTGATAATCTTCTCCTATTATGCCTATTACAGAAACTTTTCCTTTATTAATTTTAGAAACGTTATGCGCAGCATTAGATGCGCCACCTAAAATAAAATTTGTATGAGTATGTTGAAGGATTAATACAGGAGCTTCCCTTGAAATCCTTTCTGTATCACCATATACCATCTCATCTAAAGCCAAGTCACCTATTACTAAAATTTTAGCATCTATCAGCTTTTTCACAATATCTTCTAAATTGTTTTTCATAATTCAAACTCTCTTATGATTGCTTAATACTCAAATATCATATATAATATTTTTATCATACTACAAAATTAAAGAGAGTTATATATGGCTGGCAAAAATATTTTTAATGATAAAGATTCTATGGATATAAATGAATTAGCATCATTAAATGATGATATTTCTCCAGAACTTATAGAACAGTTACAACAAAAAATCACAGAAAATGCAAAAAATTTTACAGGAAAAGATGAGTATAATCAACAAGAAAATAATTTAGTTAATGATTCTAATCTTTTTGAAGAAATTGGTGCAAATAATAATACAACTCAAGCTGAAAACAATCACCAACAAGAGAAAAAAGACATTGATATAAGCAAAAATTTTGACGATAATTTCTTAAAAAAATATAAGGCTAGACTAGAAAAACAAGAATTACAAAAGAAATCTGGCTCTGAAGAAGAAGTTAAACCATCTATAAGTAATGCTGCATTTAGTGATTATGAAAATCCTGATAATGATATAGAAAAAATAACTCATGGTAATATTACTGAAAAGCCATTAACTAAAGAACAGAAAAATTATAATGATAGCTTAGATTTCTTAGATGGAAATATTAAATACTCAAAATATGTAATTTATATTGACCCTCAAAATGTAGACTTTATTGAAAGCCTTACTGTTAAAGAGAGGAAAAATCTAATAAATAAAATTTTAAGAGAACAAGATGATATAGCAATAACTAAACAACGCTTTAAGGTAATACAAACTGTTATAAGGCATGCCATTTTAGCAATTATAACAGTAGCAATATCAATACCTGTTGTTTACCTAACTATCAATGCTTCATTAGAAGCTACTATAAATAACTACAGACGTTCTCAATCTATTTTCCAAACTTTATATAAAGAAAATGGTAAAATAACACAATATAAAAAATATTAAGATTTTTTCTTGCTATCCCCACAGGCTTCTGATATTTCATCAGCTATTATTGTTCCTAGCTTATAACCAGCAATTGATGCACATACAAATGCAGAACCTTTTAATACTCCCGGTACAAATTTTAAAGACTTATTAAAGAGTTTCTTTGTTTCACAAAAATCATTTATTGCTTTTGCCTGTTTATTTAAAAATGGATTAGATTTATATAGACCTTCTCTTGAAATAGAAACTTTCTTTCCATCAATTATCTTATACATACCAGCTTTAGCTACTAATTCTTTTTTACCGCCTATTATTTGATAAAGACCATCTTTAGTTATCTCCATTGTTTTAGGATCAAATTTTTTATTTATTGGCATACCAACAAATCTTTTTGCACCTGCTTCAAACAAAAACATTGTAGGTAAAGCTATTCCTTCTTGAATAACGGCATCTTCTTTATCTTTAGCAGTTGCAACCTTAATTACACTAGTTCCAACAATTACAGGATTTATATTATCAGCAGTAAAATTAACAACCTTACCTAATCCATTTACAAACTTATTTGATTTTTGTGCTGTTTTAATCATATTTTCTGCACTTACAATTCCATTATATAAAACATTTTTTTCCTCTTTTGCTATTGTTGCAATCCCCTTAGCAGCATTAGCAACTTGCCCTGCCGCAATATCCATGTTCATAGCACCTACAAAAGGATTATTTGCACTTAAAGCATCTACACCAGAATTAGCTCTTCTTGTGCTAAATATTCCACTTGATACAATTGATGGCATAAATGCGGATATTGCAATACTTGATGTCATTAAAACTAAACCTTCACTACACTGTTTCAATAAACTATATTTATATAAAGTCATTTTGTAAAATAAAATTGCATTTTATCCATAGAAATTTACAAAACTTAATATAGAGAAAAAGCTCACTAGGATATGTTTATAGACCTAAGCTTCTTCAGTAATTTCTTCTTCTACTACAGGTTCTTTAAAAATTTCAAGCTTTGTGATTCTTGCTCCATCAATTTCTTTAACAGTAAATGTCAGACCATTAAATGAAACTGTATCACCTACAACTGCAATTCTACCCAAAAGCTTTACGACTAAGCCAGCAATTGTATCAACATCATCTTCTTCAAATAGAGCTTCTTTTAAATCAAAAAATTCTACAAGCTCATCAATTCGCATCATAGCATTTGCTATGTATAAATTATCACCAATTTGTTTGATATCAGCTTCTACTTCTTCATCAAACTCATCTTGAACATCACCAATTATCTCTTCTAAAACATCTTCTAATGTAATTAATCCTGACGTTCCACCAAACTCATCAATAACAACTGCAATTTGACAATGTCTTTTCTTAAATTCGATAATCATATTATCCAGAGTCATAGTCTCTGGAACAAGTATTAAAGGTCTTATTAACTTGTCAATAGAATAGTTATCTTTAGTCATTGCAAGAGAATATAAATCTTTTACATGAATAAAACCCAAAATTTTATCTATATTTTCCTCATAGACTGGATATCTAGTATATTGATTATTAAGAGCAACTTCATTTAATTCTTCATAAGTAATGTCATTCGGTATACATATCATATCCGTTCTTGGAATCATTACTTGCTTTGCCATTAAATCAGAGAACTTAAACATATTATGAAGCATTTCAGCTTCAGTCTCATTCAAAACTCCTTCATTATAACTAGCATCTACTAGCATATCTAATTCTTCTGTAGAATGCACTAACGATGCATCCTCAGTATCAGCATGACAAATCTTAAGAATCTTATTTCCTGAGACTTCTAACAGCCAGACAAAAGGTTTAAATATTGTTATAAACACATCCATTGGAGTAGATATCAACAAAGAAAGTGTTTCAGGATGTTTCAAAGATATACATTTAGGTAACTGTTCTCCTAAAAGAACATGAAAATAAGTAACTAATACAAATGAAATAGGAACCGCAATTACATGTGCAGTTGCTACACTATTCATTAATGGAAATGCAGTTATTACAGGTTCTATTAGTTGAACTATGGTAGCTTCTGCCACCCAACCTAATGCAATACTTGCAATTGTTACACCCAACTGAGCTGCTGCTAACATTCTATTCACATCATTTACTAATTTCAAAGCCTTTTTTGCATTAGAATTTCCCTCATTACTTAGCTGTTCCAAACGAGTTTTTCTAACTTTTACAAGAGAAAACTCCGCAGCTACAAAAAAGCCATTCACAAATAATAGAAATATTATTACAAATATATTTATAAAAATGTCCGACAGACTCATTTATACTCTTTAATCCTTAAATTATATCATTAATTTTACAATATAGAATTTAATTTTGCAATATAAAGTCATATGTAATATAATTCACTTATGAAATTAGGAGCATTTATAGTCCCAACTGGTATAGGAGCATCTATTGGAGGATTCGCAGGAGATGCTAGTTTTTGGGCTAGAAAATTTTCTGAAAAATGTAAACTTATTGTCAATCCTAACGTTGTTAACGCAGCTTGCTTTTCTGGCATAACAGACAATATGCTATACGTAGAAGGATACACGTTGGATGACTTTTTTAAAGGCAATATTGGCTTAAAAGAATCAAATAAAGATCGGAAGAGCGTCGTGTAGGGAAAGAGTG